>NZ_MRUJ01000029.1:0-86131 GCF_002099325.1 Frankia sp. KB5
CCACTGACTCACCGGCGACCACTGACTCACCGGCGACCACTGACTCACCGGCGACCGGGGCCCCCTCAACCGGACGGCGTGGGGGGAATCCGGACGGCCCGGGTGACCTCGGCCCGGGCGGCCAGCTCAGGATCGGGCGGGTAACGCACGTCCACCAGCGTCAGGCCGTGTGCCGGCGCCACGGTGACGGCGGGGTCCCGGACACCTCGGTGCAGCACCGCCGCGGGCCATTGGGGCGGCTTGCGGCCCTCCCCGACGGCGAGCAGGGCGCCGACCAGCGCCCGGACCATGGAGTGGCAGAAGGCGTCGGCCTCGACGTCGGCCACGACGACCCCCTCAGGCCGGCGGAGCACATCGAGGCGCAGCAGCGTACGGACGGTCGTCGCGCCTTCCCGGCGCCGGCAGAACGCGGCGAAGTCATGCTCGCCGACCAGGAACAGCGCCGCCGCCGCCATCGCGGGCACGTCGAGCGGACGAGGCCAGGCCAGGGTGTCGAAGCGCCGCAGGGGTTCGGCTCCATACGGAGCGTCGGTGATCCGATAGACGTAGCGGCGGGAGAGCGCGGAGAATCTGGCGTCGAAGCCGGGCGGTGCCGGGGCGAGCCCGATGATCCGCACGGCCCGGTCCAGGACACCGTTCAGCCGCCGCGCGAGGCCGCCGAGCGGCACGTCGTCCGGGAGATCAACGTGCGCTACCTGACCGACGGCGTGGACACCCGAATCGGTCCGTCCGGCGACGGTGAGCCGTACCGCCGGCAACCGCGCCACCCGCATGAGGGCGTCCTCCACATCGCCCTGCACGGTGCGTTGGCCGGGCTGGCGGGCCCATCCCGCGAACGGCGTCCCGTCATAAGAGAGGTCCAGCCGCAGCCGAACCAGCCCGTCGGTCATCATCATCACCGGCGGGCAGCCGCCTCGCGACCCGCGGGACGACGTCCCGCGGAAACTCCCGGATCGGACATCTGCCTCTCCCCCGTGCAAGCGACGACGCGGCGGTGCGGCGGCACTAAAACGAAAGCCCGCCGCCCATGATGGGCGGCGGGCCTGCGCGGATCTACTCCAGGACGCGAGATTCGGCCAAAGATTTCGGCCTTCGGCCCGGATCTCAGTTTGCGGAGTTCTGCTCCCCGGCGCCGGAGTCGTCCCCGATGCCGGAGTCGTCCGTCTGCGCGGTCGTCGGCTTGCCGGCGGCCCCTTCGGCGGGGGTCTCCGCCGGCTCCGCGGCCTCGACTGCCACAGCAGCCGCGGTTGGCGACTCCTGGGCCAGCTCCTCCGCAGCCTCCACGGTGGCACCGGTGGGCTTGCGACGAGCCTCGAAACGGGTGCCCCGCGCCCGCTCGGCCTCACTGACGGCCTGCTGGCCGACGGTCAGCGCCTCGACCAGCTCGATCCGGGCCAGCGGGGCGTTGTCACCCTTCCGGTTGCCGATCTTGACGATCCGGGTGTAGCCACCGTTCCGGTTCGCGTAGCGCGGACCGATCTCGGTGAACAGGGTGTGCACGACCGAGTTGTCGCGTACCTGGCGCATGACACGCCGGCGGGCGTGCAGGTCCCCCCGCTTGGCGWAGGTCACCAAACGCTCGGCGTACGGACGCAGCCGCTTGGCCTTCGCCTCGGTGGTGGTGATGCCGCCGTGCTCGAACAGCGCGGTGGCGAGGTTGGCCAGCAGCAGCCGCTCATGTGCGGGGCTGCCGCCGAGCCGGGCGCCCTTGGTTGGCGTGGGCATGATGAGTGCTCCTCGTTCCTTTCACTGTCCTGCTGGTCACCGGCCTAGCCAGGCTGCCCGCCCGAAGGACGCGGCTCTCGCCACCGGAGGGTCGCCGAGGGCCCCCGCCGGAAGCGGAGGCCCTCGTGGAGATCAGTACTGCTCGGTCTCGATGAACTCCGCGCCGTCGTCGGACGGGTCGGAGAACGACGGGCTGTACGCGTCGGTGCCGTAGGTGTCCACCGCCTGGCGCGGGTCGAACCCGGGCGGGGAGTCCTTGAGCTGCAGGCCCATCGCGCCCAGCTTCGTCTTGACCTCATCGATCGACTTCTGCCCGAAGTTACGGATGTCGAGCAGGTCGGCCTCGCTACGGGAGACCAGCTCGCCGATCGTGTGGATGCCCTCGCGCTTGAGGCAGTTGTAGGAGCGGACGGTCAGGTCCATCTCCTCGATGGGCAGCGCAAGGTCGGCCGCCAGCGCCGCGTCCGCGGCGGACGGGCCGATGTCGACGCCCTCCGCCTCGGCGTTGAGCTCCTGAGCCAGCCCGAACAGGCCGACCAGGGTCTTGCCGGCGCTGGCCATCGCATCTCGCGGGGAGATCGACGGCTTGGTCTCGACGTCAACGATGAGCCGGTCGAAGTCGGTCCGCTGCTCGACGCGGGTCGCCTCGACCTTGTAGGTCACCTTCAGCACCGGCGAGTAGATCGAGTCGATCGGGATCCGCCCGATCTCCTGGCCGGCCTGCTTGTTCTGGGCCGCGCTGACATACCCGCGCCCCCGCTCGACGGTCAGCTCGATCTCAAGCTTGCCCTTGTCGTTCAGAGTGGCGAGCCGCAACTCGGGGTTGTGCACCTCGACGCCCGCCGGCGGGGCGATGTCCGCCGCCGTGACCTCGCCGGGGCCCTGCTTGCGCAGGTACATCACGGTCGGCTCGTCGTTGTCGGAGCTGACGACCAGTTCCTTGAGGTTCAGGATCAGGTCGGTCACGTCCTCCTTGACGCCGGGCACGGTGGAGAACTCGTGCAGCACGCCGTCGATGCGGATGCTGGTGACCGAGGCACCTGGGATGGAGGACAGCAGGGTCCGGCRCAACGAGTTACCGAGGGTGTAGCCGAAGCCCGGCTCCAGCGGCTCGATCACGAAGCGTGAACGGAACTCGGAGATCGGGTCTTCGATGAGGGTGGGACGCTGAGCGATCAGCATGAGAACGTCCTTCCGACCACGGCGACCGCCATATGACGCCGTGTGGTGCGGGCCCCCTGACGGGAGCCGGTGGGCGGAACATCGGTCCATTCCACCCACGGGTGGTGTCCGGGCGGAGGCCCGCCCGGACTCCAGTGTGCTCCGCCCCTGGCTGCGGGGACGACGCCGGTAGATTTTACTTGGAGTAAAGCTCGACGATCAGCTGTTCCTGCACCTGGGTATCGATCACCTGCCGCGCCGGCAGYGAGTGCACCAGGATCCGCAGCTGGCTCGGGATCACCTCCAGCCAGGCTGGAACGGCCCGACCCTGACCCGCGGTCTCCCGGGCCACGATGAACGGGGTGAGCTCCCGGGCCTTCGGCGCGATCTCGACGATGTCGTTCTCGCTGATCCGATAGCTGGGGATGTCGACCTTGCGGCCGTTCACCTGGACGTGGCCGTGCCGGACAGCCTGACGGGCGGCGTCCCGCGAGGGTGCGAAGCCACCCCGGTACACGACGTTGTCGAGCCGCGACTCAAGGATCTTCAGCAGCTCGTCACCGGTCTTGCCGGCCCGGCGATTCGCCTCGTCGTAGTAGCCCCGGAACTGCTTCTCCAGCACGCCGTAGATCCGGGCGCACTTCTGCTTCTCGCGCTTCTGCAGCAGGTACTCGGAGTCCTTGGTGCGGCCACGGCCGTGCTCGCCCGGCGGGTAGGGCCGGATCTCGATCGGGCACTTCGGGGTGTCGCACTTGCTGCCCTTGAGGAACAGCTTGGTCTTCTCGCGGCGGCAACGCTTGCAGTCCGCGCCGGTGTAACGGGCCATCTAATCCTTCTCTCTCGTTTCCTGGCGCGAACTCGAACACGACGCCACGACACCGGCCGGCGTGGAGCCCCGGCCACGGCCGCCTCGCCGCATGGTCACACCCTGCGCCGCTTGGGCGGGCGGCAACCGTTGTGCGGGGTCGGGGTGACGTCCTGGATCGCACCGACCTCGAGCCCCGCGGCCTGCAGGGAACGGATCGCGGTCTCCCGGCCGGAACCCGGGCCCTTCACGAAGACGTCGACCTTGCGCATCCCGTGCTCCTGCGCCTTGCGGGCCGCGTTCTCGGCCGCCATCTGGGCGGCGAAGGGCGTGGACTTGCGGGAGCCCTTGAAGCCGACATGACCCGCCGAAGCCCAGGAGATCACGTTCCCGGACGGGTCGGTGATGGAGACGATCGTGTTGTTGAACGTGCTCTTGATGTGAGCGTGTCCGTGGGCGACGTTCTTCTTTTCCTTGCGCCGGACCTTCTTGGCGCCGGCTGCGCGCGTCTTGGGAGGCATATTCGCGTGTGGTCTCCGTGTACGAGGTCGTCGATCAGTGGTCGGCGGCGGACCCGAACGGTCYGCCGGGGACCCTGACTACTTCTTGCCAGCCTTCTTCTTGCCGGCGATGGCGCGGCGCGGGCCCTTGCGGGTGCGCGCGTTGGTGTGCGTGCGCTGGCCGTGGACGGGCAGGTTACGCCGGTGACGGAGCCCCTGGTAGCACCCGATCTCCATCTTGCGGCGGATGTCCTGCTTGATCTCCCGGTTGAGGTCACCCTCGACCCGGTAGTTCGCGTCGATCCAGTCGCGCAGCCTGACGATCTCTTCCTCGCTCAGATCACGAACACGCGTGTCCGGGTTGACCGCGGTGGCGGCGAGGGTGTCTCGGGAGCGGCTGCGGCCGATTCCGAAGATGTAGGTCAGAGCGATCTCAACCCGCTTCTCGCGGGGAAGGTCGACGCCGGAGAGGCGTGCCATGAACGGATGTTTCCTTCCTGCGGCCGGAGGTCTCGGGCGATGCCGTCCCGGCCGGCGCCGGGCCGGGCGGGCCCCGGCCTCCGACCGGGGGTGGGTCGTCCCGAAGAGGACGCCTGGCATCGCTTGGATGCGGTGGGCCRCATCTCGGCGGGCGGCACGTGCTGTGCCACCCGCCGGGATGAGGCGCACCCGTCAGGACATCAGCCCTGACGCTGCTTGTGACGAAGGTTGTCGCAGATGACCATGACTCGCCCGTGGCGACGGATCACCTTGCACTTGTCGCAGATCTTCTTGACGCTGGGCTTGACCTTCACGGCTGTTGCGGACCTCCTGCGCAGCCGCGGGCCGCGCGTGGCGATTGAGTGGAGCTACGGGCGAGTGAGAAAAGATCGACTACTTGTAGCGGTAGACGATGCGGYCGCGGGACAGGTCGTAGGGCGAGAGCTCGACCACGACGCGGTCCTCCGGCAGGATCCGGATGTAGTGCTGGCGCATCTTCCCGCTGATGTGGGCGAGAACACGATGACCGTTCTGGAGCTCCACCCGGAACATCGCGTTCGGGAGYGGCTCCACCACACGGCCTTCGATCTCGATGGCCCCGTCCTTCTTCGGCATGTCCTCCGCTGTCCTGACGTCGACTATGGGACGGCGGCTCGGCCGCGACCGGTCGGCCCCCCGAAATGTCCGGAAAAGCCCAGGTCAGAGGCTTGAACTACCCCGAGAGGAGCCCGAACCCACCAACCACACTGCCACCGACCGCAACTGCCATGGACAGGACTGCTATCGACACGGTGGAGYACACCGGCGTGAGAAGACCGCCAGCTAAAGAGTGTACGCTGCGACCCCCGTCAAGGGTCAACACGACCCCCGTCAAGGGCCGACGCGACCGACGCGACCTCAGCCGGTTCAGCCGGTTCAGGACGGGGCGTCAGCCGGCTGCCCGCAGACGACCCCGAGCTCGGCGAGTTTCGCCGCTCCGCCGTCCGGCGCCGTTAGCACCCACGGCCCACGGGGAGTGATTGCCACCGAGTGCTCGGTGTGGGCGGCGAGGCTGCCGTCGCGGGTCACGACGGTCCAGTCGTCGGGGAGCACGGCCGTGTCCGGCGACCCCATAGTGATCATAGGCTCGATGGCCAGCGCAAGGCCCTCGATCAGCCGGATGCCACGGCCAGGCCGGCCGTGGTTGAGCACGTGGGGGGGCTGGTGCATCTCGCTGCCGATGCCGTGGCCGCCGTAGTGGTCGACGATCCCGTAGCCATGTGGACGGACATGCCGCTCGACGGCGGCGCTGATGTCGGTGAGCTTTCCGCCGAGCTGGGCTGCGGCGAGGCCCGCCCACAGCGCGCCCTCGCACGTGTCGATCATCGCGAGAACCTCCGGGGCGACCTCACCGACCGGCACGGTGATCGCGGCGTCCCCGTGCCAGCCGTCCACGATCGCCCCGCAGTCGATCGAGATGATATCGCCCTCGCGCAGCACCCGCTTGCGGGTGGGGATGGCGTGCACTACCTCGTTGTTGACCGAGCTGCAGATCGAGGCCGGATACGGCGGCTGGGCATAGCCCTTGAAGGACGGGATACCGCCGTCGTCCCGGATCGTCTTCTCGGCAAGGGCGTCCAGCTCGGCCGTGGTGACCCCGGGGACGACCGCGTCACGCAGCCGCGCCAGCGTCTTCGCGACGAGCAGGCCAGCAACCCGCATCTTGGCAATCTCTGCCGCCGTCTTGATCTGGACGTGCTCTMGTCGCGCCACGCTCGTCGCCCYGGTCCGTGTTCGTGTTGTGTCCGTTTCCGATGCTAGCCGCCGACCCCGCAGGACGTGCTCCAACGATCTTCCGCGAAAAGCACGGGAGTCACGTTCGGCCTGGTCCGCGCCCGGACCAGGCCGACGGGTTCAGTCGCCGTAGTGCCGCAGGGCGTCGAGCGCGCGGTCGGTGACGTTATCCACCGGTCCGGTGGCGTCGATACCGATCAGGATGCCCTTTTCGGCGTAGTAGGCCACCAGCGGCGCCGTCTGGTCCGCGTAGACCTCGAGCCGATGGCGGACCGTCTCCGACCGATCGTCGTCGCGCTGGAACAGCTCGCCACCACACCGGTCACAGACGCCTTCGACCGACGGCGGGTCGAAGTCGATGTRCCAGATGTGACCGCAGTTCCGACAGGTGCGCCGACCGGACAGCCGGCGCACCACCTCGTCGTCGTCGACGACGAGCTCGAGCACCACGTCCAGACGGGTCCCCATGCCATCGAGCATCTGCCCGAGCACCTCGGCCTGCGGGACGTTACGAGGAAAACCATCGAGCAGGAATCCCTTGACCGCGTCGTCCTCGGCCAAGCGGTTGCGGACCATACCGATGGTGATCTCGTCCGGTACGAGATCACCGGCATCCATGAAGGTCTTGGCCTTGACGCCCAGTTCGGTTCCCTGTCGCACGTTCGCCCGGAAGATGTCCCCGGTGGAGATCTTAGGGATCGACCGCGCCTGGGCAATGAACGCGGCCTGGGTGCCCTTTCCGGCACCGGGCGGCCCGACCAGTACGAGGCGCACTACCGGAGGAAACCTTCGTAATTGCGGAGCATGAGCTGGCTTTCGATCTGCTTCACGGTTTCCAGCCCAACCCCCACCATGATCAGGACCGACGTGCCCGCGAAGGGGAACGGCTGGTCCTTGGTCAGGTTCAACAGTGCCAACGGAAGGACCGTGATCACGCCAAGGAACAGCGATCCCGGGAGCGTGATCCGGTCGAGTACATGTTTGAGGTACTCCGCCGTCGGGTTCCCCGGCCTGATCCCGGGGATGAACCCACCATACTTCTTCATGTTGTCCGCGACCTCCGTTGGGTTGAAGGTGATCGCAACATAAAAATAGGTGAAGAAGATGATGAGTGCGAAGTATGTCACCAGATAGAGTGGATGGTCTCCCCTGGAGAGATATCTTTGCTCGAAGTCCTGGAAGCTCCGGTTGCTCCATACCTGCCCGGCGAGTTGAGGGAGCTGCAGCAGCGAGGACGCGAAGATGACGGGGATGATCCCAGCCTGGTTGACCTTGATCGGCAGGTAGGTCGACGTCCCGCCGTACATCCGCCGCCCGATCAGGCGTTTGGCGTACTGGACCGGGATGCGACGCTGAGACTGCTCGACGAACACGACGAACAYGACGATCGCGAGACCGAGCAGGAGCACCAGGCTAAACACCACACCGCCGGCGACCTGGAGGATGCGTCCGCCCTCGGAGGGAAGCCTTGCCGCGATCGAGGTGAAGATCAGCAGCGACATGCCGTTACCGACCCCCCGGGTGGTGATCAACTCACCCATCCACATGATGACCGAGGTACCCGCCGTCATCGTGATGACAATCGTCGCGATCCGGAACAGGCTCGTGTCCGGGATGATGGCGGCYGAACAGCTGGGGAACAGCCGGCCGCTGCGGGCCAGCGCCACGATGCCGGTGGCCTGCAGAAGACCGAGGGCGATCGTCAGGTACCGGGTGTACTGCGTAAGCTTCTGCTCGCCCGAGCTGCCCTCCTTCTTCAGCTGCTCCAGCCGAGGGATCACCACAACGAGCAACTGAATGATGATACTCGATGTGATGTACGGCATGATGCCAAGCGCGAAGATGGACAGCTGCAGCAGAGCCCCACCACTGAACAGGTTGATCAGCGAGTAGACGTTGCTGCTGTCGGCACTCGCCGAGTCCAGGCAGGTGTTCACTGCGGACGTCGAGACACCCGGCGACGGCATGACGCTGCCGAACCGGAACAGCATCACGATACCGACGGTGAACAGCAGCTTCTTGCGCAGGTCAGGCGTGCGGAATGCCCGCGTGAAGGCGGTGAGCACGGCTCCTCCTGCTGGGATTGYGGACCGACGGGAAGTGGACATCCTGCCCGGTGCGGATCGCCTCCCCCGGCCGGTCGCCGAGGTCGGTTAGGCGACTGTAACAGGACACCCGGCCCACTCGTCCCGACATCACCATGGGTAAGCGATGGTGGACGGCAAGAGACGGCTGACGCCGAGGCGCACGGCCGTCTGGCGAGGGGTCCGGACGGGCGGGGCCGGGGTGGGAGCGGGGTGACATGGCCCACACCCCCACCCATGCTCTCAGCTCTGTGTGACGCTCCCGCCGGCAGCGGCGATCTTCTCCTTCGCGGAGGCCGAAAACGCGTCCGCGCTCACGTGCAGCGCGACGTTGATGTCACYGTTGCCCAGCACCTTCACCGGCGACTTGYCCCGCACCGCGCCCCTGGCCGCGAGGTCGGCCTTGGTGACCTCACCACCCTGCGGGAACAGTTCCGCGAGGGTGGCGACGTTCACGACCTGGTACTCGACGCGGAACCGGTTGCGGAAGCCCTTCAGCTTGGGCAGGCGCATGTGCAGGGGCATCTGGCCACCCTCGAACCGGGCGGGCACCTGCTTGCGGGCCTTCGAGCCCTTGGTGCCCCGTCCGGCGGTCTTGCCCTTGGAACCCTCACCGCGACCGACGCGGATCTTGGACTTATGGGCGCCGGGGGCTGGCCGGAGGTGGTGCACCTTCAGACCGCGGCCACGGACGACCGGCGCCGAGCCGGCCTCGGTGCCCACGCCGGTGGCGCCGGTGTCGTCACCGGCGTCGGTCTTCGTCAGTTCGGCCATGGCTAGGAGTCCACCTCCTCGACCCGGACAAGATGGGTCACAGTTCTAATCATCCCGCGAATCTCGGGACGATCATCACGGACGGTCGTCGCGTTGATCTTCCGCAGACCAAGGGTACGCAGCGTGGCCCGCTGGTTCGAGGTACCACCGATCCCCGACCGGATCTGCGTGATGCGCAGCTTGGCCATCAGACGCTGGCTCCCGCCGCACGGGCGCGCAGCATGGCCGGCGGAGCGACATCCTCCAGCGGCAGGCCGCGACGGGCGGCAATCTCCTCGGGACGCATCAGGCCACGCAGAGCGGCGACCGTCGCGTGCACGATGTTGATCGGATTCGATGAGCCGAGCGACTTCGAGAGCACGTCGTRCACACCGGCGCACTCCAGCACGGCACGGACCGGACCACCGGCGATGACCCCGGTACCGGGCGAGGCGGGCTTGAGCAGCACGACGCCGGCCGCCTCCTCGCCCTGCACCGGGTGCGGAATCGTCGAACCGATCCGGGGCACCTTGAAGAAGTGCTTCTTGGCTTMTTCGACGCCCTTGGCGATGGCGGCCGGAACCTCCTTGGCCTTGCCATAGCCGACGCCCACGGTCCCGTCCGCGTCACCGACCACAACGAGCGCCGTGAAGCTGAACCGGCGTCCGCCCTTGACAACCTTCGCCACGCGGTTGATCGCGACAACCCGCTCGACGTAGGCGTTCTTCTCCTGCGCCGGGCCGCTGCCCGACCGGTCCCGGCGTTCCCGACGGTCCGAGCCGCCGGAGCCGCCGCCGCGGCGCTGCTGGCCTGGCATCTACAACATCTCCCTGTTCTGGCTGTACTGGCGGTAAAGGCTGGACTGACTGTAAAGGCTGGGGGCAGTCATCAGAAGTCCAGCCCGTTCCCCCGCGCCGCGTCCGCGAGCGCGGCGATGCGGCCGGAGTAGGTCCGCCCGCCGCGGTCAAACACGACCGCGGCGATCCCGGCCGCCTTCGCGCGCTCGGCGACCAGGGCGCCGACCTTGCGGGCCTRCTCGGTCTTGTCCCCCTCGCCGCCGCGCAGCGACACGTCCAGGGTGGACGCCGACGCCAGCGTGTGGCCGGCGACGTCGTCGATGACCTGGGCGTAGATGTGCCGCGAGGACCGGGTGACGACGAGCCGTGGGCGAGACGGGGTGCCCGCCACCTTCTTGCGCACCCGGACGTGCCGACGGAGCTTCGCGGTCCGTCGACGCGAGCTGGCGCCGAGGCTCACTGCCATGATCTATCTCCTACTTCCCGGTCTTCCCGACCTTGCGGCGGACGACCTCGCCCTGGTAGCGCACGCCCTTGCCCTTGTACGGGTCAGGCTTGCGCAGCCCGCGGATCTTCGCGGAGACCTCACCGACCAGCTGCTTGTCGATCCCGTGGACCACGAAGCGGGTCGGGGTCTGCACCTCGAAGCGGATGCCCTCCGGGGCCTTGACCGGCACCGGGTGGCTGTACCCGAGGGCGAACTCCAGGTCGGAGCCCTTGGCCTGGACACGGTAACCGACGCCGACGATCTCCAGGGTCTTCGAGTATCCGGCGGTGACGCCGGTGACCATGTTGGAGACCAGGGTGCGAGTCAGGCCGTGCAGCGACCGGGAGCGACGCTCATCGTCGGGCCGGGTCACGAGGAGCCGACCGTCCTCCGTGTTCACCACGATCGGCTCGGCCACGACGTGGCTCAGGGTCCCTTTGGGCCCCTTGACGGTGATGGTGGCTCCCTCGACGGTGATATCGACACCGCTGGGGACGGGAATGGGCAGGCGCCCGATCCGTGACATCGCTCGCCCTCCTTACCAGATGTAGGCGAGGACTTCCCCGCCCACGCCCCGCTTGCCCGCCTGCTTGTCGGTCAGCAAACCCGACGAGGTGGAGATGATGGCGACGCCCAGGCCCCCGAGGACCTTCGGGAGGTTCGTCGCCTTGGCATAGACCCGCAGACCCGGCTTGCTGATGCGCTTGATCCCGGCGATCGAGCGTTCCCGGTTGGGGCCGTACTTCAGATCGATGACCAGGGTGTGGCCGACGCCGCCAGCCGAGGTCGCGTCCTCGACGTGCCAGCCGGAGATGTATCCCTCCTGCTGGAGGATCTCGGCGATGTGCGTCTTGATCTTGCTGTGGGGCATCACCACGCGGTCGTGGTACGCCCGGCTGGCGTTACGGACACGCGTGAGCATGTCCGCAATCGGATCGGTCATCGTCATGGCTTGACGCCTTTCTCACGGCGGTTCCCGCCAGTGCCGAGGTCGTCCTCGGYCGCCGGGCCTACCGCGATCGGGTGGAGGTGCGGTGGTGGTGCGGTGGAACCGTGCTGCCGGTGCCGCCGTTCCGGCCCCGGTCCGGGGCGCGGTACCGGCCTACCAGGAGCTCTTGGTGACGCCGGGCAGCTCGCCGCGGTGCGCCATCTGCCGCAGGCATACCCGGCAGAGCCCGAAGCCCCGGTACACCGAGCGGGAGCGGCCGCAGCGCTGGCATCGGGTGTAACCCCGGACCGCGTACTTCGGCTTACGGTTCGACTTCTCGATCAGTGCTTTCTTGGCCATCTCTCTAGTTCTCCCGGAAGGGGAAGCCCAGCGCCCGCAGGAGCGCCCGGCCCTCGTCGTCGGTGGTCGCGGTGGTGACGACCGTGATGTCCATGCCCCGAACCCGATCGATCCGGTCGATGTCGATCTCGTGGAAGATCGACTGCTCGGTCACCCCGAAGGTGTAGTTGCCGGCACCGTCGAACTGCTTCGGCGACAGCCCGCGGAAGTCACGGATACGCGGCAGCGCGATGGTGACGAGGCGGTCGAGGAACTCCCACATCCGGTCACCACGCAACGTCACCTTGGCGCCGATCGGCATCCCTTCGCGCAGCTTGAACTGGGCGATGGACTTCTTCGCGCGCCGGACCGCGGGCTTCTGGCCGGTGATGGCCGCAAGATCCCGCACAGCGCCATCGATCAGCTTCGCGTCCCGGGCGGCGTCTCCGACCCCCATGTTGACGACGACCTTGACGACGCCGGGGATCTGCATGACGTTGCGGTAGGAGAACTGCTCCCGCAGCGCCGGGGCGATCTCGTCGCGGTACCGCTGCTTGAGCCGTGGGACCGGGCGAGCGCCAATAGGCCGGCCTTCGATGGTCCGGCCCTCGGTGGTCACAGTCATGGTCTAATCTCGTTTCCCAACTGCTCGACTGCTCGCTCGGCCTACAGCTCGGTACCGGTGCGCCGCGAGACACRCACCTTGGTGCCGTCGTCGTTGATGCGGTAACCGATCCGGGTCGGCTTCCCGTCAGACGGGTCGACGATCATCACGTTGCTCACGTGGATCGGCGCCTCCTGGGTGATGATGCCCCCGGACTGCGAGCCGCGTGTGCCCTGCTGGACGCGGGTGTGCCGGGTGATCCGGTTCGCGCCCTCGACGAGGACCTTGTTCTGCTCCGGATAGGCGCGGATGACCTTACCCTTGAGCCCACGGTCCTTGCCGGTGATGATCTGGACCGTGTCGCCTTTCTTGATCTTCAAAGTGGCCACGGTCACAGCACCTCCGGCGCCAGCGAGATGATCTTCATGAACTTCTTGTCACGCAGCTCCCGGCCGACCGGCCCGAAGATGCGGGTGCCCCGAGGGTCACCACCGTCCCGGATGAGCACCGCCGCGTTCTCGTCGAAGCGGATGTAGGAGCCGTCCGGCCGCCGGCGCTCCTTGGTGGTACGCACCACGACCGCCTTGACCACGTCGCCGCGCTTCACGCCGGCGCCGGGCAGGGCGTCCTTCACCGTGCCGACGATGATGTCGCCGATCCCCGCGTAACGACGCCCAGAGCCGCCGAGCACCCGGATGCAGAGAATCTCCCGCGCTCCGGTGTTGTCGGCGACCCGAAGTCGCGACTCCTGCTGAATCACTTTCCGCTCCTGATCACCCGGTCCTGCCCGGCCCCGGCGTCCGGGCCAGAACTACTTCACTACTTCGCCTTCTCCAAGACCTGAACGATCCGCCACCGCTTGGTCGCCGACAACGGCCGCGTTTCCATCAGCAGGACGCGGTCGCCGACACCGGTGGTGCCGCTCTCGTCGTGCGCCTTGACCTTCTTGGTACGACGGATCGTCTTGCCGTACAGCGGGTGCTGCACCCGGTCCTCGACCGCGACCACGACGGTCTTGGTCATCTTGTCGCTGACCACGAGGCCCTCGCGGACCTTGCGGAATCCGCGGGCGGGAGCCGCCGCGTCCGTGCTCTGCGAAGCCTCCTGGGAGGCCGTCTCGTCTGTCACTGTCCTCACGCCCGTTCCGACTGCGTCGCGTCATCGTCCGCCGCGCCGGCCGCCACCGCCGGATCGTCGGTGATACCCARCTCCCGTTCGCGCATGACGGTGTAGATCCGGGCGATATCGCGCCGCACGGCCTGCAGCCGGCGGTTGTTCGACAGCTGCCCGGTCGCCGCCTGGAACCGGAGGTTGAACAGCTCCTCCTTGGCCTCCCGAAGCTTGTCGACGAGCTCCTCGCCCGACAGGCTCCGCAGCTCGTCCGCGGTAGCGATAGCCATTACGCACCACCTTCACGGACCACGAAACGGCACTTCATCGGCAGCTTGTGGATAGCCCGCCGCATCGCCTCGCGGGCCACCGGCTCCGCGAYCCCGGACAGCTCGAACAGGACCCGGCCCGGCTTGACGTTCGCGACCCACCACTCGGGCGAGCCCTTACCAGAACCCATCCGGGTCTCGGCCGGCTTCTTGGTCAGCGGACGGTCCGGGTAGATGTTGATCCAGACCTTTCCACCACGACGGATGTGCCGGGTCATCGCGATACGGGCCGACTCGATCTGCCGGTTCGTCACGTAGGCCGACTCCAAGGCCTGGATCCCGTACTCACCGAACGTGACCCGGGTTCCGCCCTTGGCGGCACCGGTCCGCCCGGGGTGGTGCTGCTTGCGGTGCGCGACCTTCCGGGGAATCAGCATGTCTATTCCTCCGCCTTCTCCGGAGTGTTCGCCACGGCCGCCTCGGCCGGCGCACTCGCCGCCTCGGCCGGCGCACTCGCCGCCGCGGTGGCGGGCTCCGCGACGGGTGCCGTCGGCTCGGTCGCCGCGRCCTCGCCCGCCGGAGTCTCAGCCGGGGCGTTCCCGCCGCCACCACCACGGCCCCGGCGCTCGCCGCGGGCCGCCGCCCGGCCCGCTTCGGTCCCGCCCTGGGTCGTGCCGGACGAGCCGGAACGCGGCCCGCGGCGCGGGCGCTCCCGGCGGGTCTGGCGCTGCAGCGCCTCCTGCGCCTCACGCTCGGCCCGGCTCTGGACGATGTCGCCCTTGTAGATCCAGACCTTCACGCCGATGCGGCCGAAGTTCGTCCGAGCCTCATAGAAGCCGTAGTCGATGTCCGCGCGAAGGGTGTGCAACGGCACCCGACCCTCGCGGTAGAACTCCGACCGGCTCATCTCGGCGCCGCCGAGACGACCCGAGCACTGCACCCGGATCCCCTTCGCGCCGCCCTTCATCGCGGTCTGCATGGCCTTGCGCATCGCCCGGCGGAAGCTGACCCGGCTGGAGAGCTGCTCGGCCACCCCTTGGGCGACGAGTTGGGCGTCGACCTCGGGGTTCTTCACCTCGAGGATGTTGAGCTGCACCTGCTTGCCGGTGAGCTTTTCCAGGTCGCCACGGATGCGGTCGGCCTCGGCGCCACGGCGACCGATGACGATGCCCGGGCGCGCGGTGTGGATGTCCACCCGCAGCCGCCCCTGGGTCCGCTCGATGTCGACCCGGCTGATGCCGGCCCGCTCCATGCCCCGCGACATCATCTTACGGATCTTCACGTCCTCGCCGACGTACGCCTTGTACTGCTTGTCGGCGTACCAACGGGAGGTGAACTCCGAGGTGATGCCAAGCCGGAACCCGTGCGGGTTGACCTTCTGCCCCACTACCGGGCCCTCCTTGTCGTCTTCGCGCCCCGGCCGGCCGCGGAGACCGGCTCCCGGCTCTCCACCACGACGGTGATGTGGCTGGTGCGCTTGCGGATCCGGTAGGCCCGGCCCTGAGCTCGGGGCCGGATGCGCTTGAGCGTCGGCCCCTCGTCCACGTAGACCTCGCCGACCCACAGGGTGGCCGGATCGAGGCTGTGGTTGTTCTCGGCGTTCGCCGCAGCGCTGGCGACAACCTTGTACACGTCCTCGCTGGCCGCCTGCGGAGCGAACCGGAGGATGTCCAGCGCCTCGCCGACCGAGCGCCCGCGCACCAGGTCGACGACCCGGCGGGCCTTCGTCGGCGAGACCCGGACATAGCGGGCCGAGGCCTTCGCCCCGGGAAGACCGGCCCGGGTCAGGCCGTCAACGAGATCGTCAGCCACGGCGTGACCTCCGGTCCTCCTTGACGTGGCCACGGAAGGTCCGGGTCGGGGCGAACTCGCCGAGCTTGTGCCCGACCATGCCCTCGGTGATGAAGACCGGGACGTGCTTGCGGCCGTCGTGCACGGCGATCGTGTGCCCCAGCATGTCGGGGATCACGGTCGACCGGCGCGACCAGGTCTTGATGACGTGCTTGGTGCCCTTGGAGTTCTGCAGATCCACCTTCTTGAGCAGGTGGTCGTCGACGAACGGGCCCTTTTTCAGACTGCGTGGCATGGCTGTGTCTCCTCCTTCCTGCTCAGATCCGATGGGTACGGCTGGTCGGCGGCGCGCTGGTGGCCGACGCGGCCCGGGGCCTGGAGATCACCATTACCGCCGCCTGTTCTGCTTGCGACGACGCACAATGAGCGCGTCGGACGACTTGSGGGTCGCCCGGGTCCGCCCCTCCGGACGGCCCTTGGGATTGACGGGGTGACGACCGCCGGAGGTCTTACCCTCACCACCACCGTGCGGGTGGTCGACCGGGTTCATCGCGACACCGCGCACGGTGGGTCTGCGACCCTTCCAGCGCATCCGGCCGGCCTTACCCCAGTTGATGTTGCTCTGCTCCGCGTTGCCGACCTCGCCGACCGTCGCGCGGCAGCGCACATCCACGTTGCGGATCTCACCGGAGGGCATCCGCAGCTGAGCGTAGGGGCCGTCCTTCGCGACGAGCTGCACACTCGTGCCGGCGCTACGGGCGATCTTCGCACCACCGCCGGGACGCAGCTCGATGGCGTGCACCACCGTGCCGGTCGGGATGTTGCGCAGCGGCAGCGCGTTGCCGGGCTTGATGTCGGCGCCCACGCCGGAACTGACCGTGTCGCCCTGCCTGAGCTTGACCGGCGCGAGGATGTAGCGCTTCTCGCCGTCGAGGTAGTGCAGCAGCGCGATCCGGGCGGTGCGGTTGGGGTCGTACTCGATGTGCGCGACCTTGGCCGGCACCCCGTCCTTGTCCCGCCGGAAGTCGATGACCCGGTACGCCCGCTTGTGCCCGCCGCCCTGGTGCCGGGTGGTGATCCGGCCGTGGACGTTGCGCCCGCCCTTGGAGTGCAGCGGGCGGACCAGCGACTTCTCCGGGTGGTCACGAGTGATCTCGACGAAGTCGGCCACGCTCGCACCACGACGCCCCGGCGTCGTCGGCTTGTACCTACGAATACCCATGGCTTCCTACCGTCCTGGACCCACCGCCGCCGCGGAGCGCACGCGCTCAGGCACCGGGGCCTCCGAAGATCTCGATCGTGTCACCGGGAGCCAGGCTCACCAGGGCCCGCTTGGAGGCGGACCGGTGTCCCCAGCCGTGCTTGGTCCGCTTGCGCTTGCCCTGCCGGTTGATGGTGTTCACCCGCAGGACCCGCACATTGAAGATCTGCTGGACCGCGAGCTTGATCTGGGTCTTGTTCGCGTCCGGACGCACGATGAAGGTGTAGACGTTCTCGTCGAGCAGGCCGTAGCTCTTCTCGGAGACGACCGGCCGCAGGATCACGTCACGCGGGTCGGGAATCACTTGTTCTCCTCCGCCCCGGCCACACCTTCGGTGCCCGCGGCAGCCTCGGTCCCGGCGGTGGAGGTTGCCGGACGGGTGTCACGAGCAAGGAACGCGGCCAGCGCATCCTCGATGAAGACCACGTCGTCGCTCACCAGCACGTCATAGGTATTGAGCTGGCCCGGGTCGAGCAGGTGCACCGCCGCGACGTTGCGCAGGCTCTTCCAGGTCAGCTCGTCCGAACGGCTCGCCACCACCAGCACCCGGCGGGTGTCGGCGATCGTCCGCAGCGCGGTGACCGCGCTCTTCGTCGACGGCGTCTCGCCGGAGACCAGCGAGGACACCACGTGCACCCGGTTGTTGYGGGCCCGGTCGGACAGCGCGCCGCGCAGCGCGGCGGCCTTCATCTTCTTCGGGGTCCGCTGGTCGTATCTGCGCGGTGTGGGGCCGTGTACGGTGCCACCGCCGGTGAACTGCGGAGCCCGCAGCGATCCCTGCCGGGCCCGGCCGGTGCCCTTCTGCCGATACGGCTTGCGGCCACCGCCGCGGACCTCGCCGCGGGTCTTCGTGTCGTGCGTGCCCTGGCGGGCCGCCGCGAGCTGCGCCACCACGACCTGGTGGATCAGCGGGATGTTGAGCGGCACGTCGAACACGCCACCGGGCAGCTCGACGCTGCCGCCTTCGCCCCCGTTCGGCGCGTGCACCGCGACGGTGCGCGCGGTGACGCTCGGGTCGGATGTGGCCACCCGGCTCATGCCGAGACCTCCTCACCGGTACCGGCCAGCTCGGCCGCCGGGGCGATGGCCTCGGGCGCCGGGCGCTTGGCCGCGCTGCGCACGAGGACCAGACCACCATCCGGGCCGGGCACCGCACCCCTGACCAGCAGATAGCCACGCTCGGTGTCGACGGCGTGGATCGTCAGCCCCGAGGTCGTGGTGCGCACGTGACCCATCCGGCCGGCCATGCGCAGGCCCTTGAACACGCGACCGGGCGTGGCGCAGCCGCCGACCGACCCCGGCGAGCGGTGCTTGCGCTCGACGCCGTGCCCCGCGCCCAGACCCTTGAACCCGTGACGCTTCATGACACCGGCGAACCCCTTGCCCTTCGAGGTGCCGGTGACGTCAACGACGGTCCCGGCGGAGAACACCTCGCCGGTCAGCTCCTGGCCGGGCCGGTAGTTGCCGGCATCGGCGGTCCGCAGCTCGACGAGGTGGCGCCGGGGCGTCACCCCGCTGGTGGCGAAGTGGYCGCGGGCGGGTTTGTTGATCTTACGCGGGTCGACCTCGCCGTAACCGAGCTGAACGGCCGAGTAGCCGTCCGAGTCAGGCGTCTTGACCTGCGTGACGACGTTGGGTCCGGCCTTGATGACGGTGACCGGCACGACGCGGTTGTTCGCGTCCCATACCTGGGTCATCCCGAGCTTGGTGCCCAGGAGCCCTCTGTAGTTGCGGATGAGCATGACTGCGCCGGCCCCTCTTACAGCTTGATCTCGATATCGACGCCGGCGGGCAGGTCGAGGCGCATAAGCGAGTCGACCGTCTTGGGCGTCGGGTCAAGAATGTCGATCAGCCGCTTGTGCGTCCGCATCTCGAAGTGCTCGCGGCTGTCCTTGTACTTGTGCGGCGACCGGATGACGCAGTAGATGTTCTTCTCCGTCGGCAGCGGCACCGGTCCCGCGACCTGCGCGCCCGTCCGCGTCACCGTCTCGACGATCTTCCGCGCCGAGCTGTCGATGACCTCGTGGTCATAGGCCTTGAGCCGGATGCGGATCTTCTGTGCCGCCATGGTGGGCTTCGCCTGTCCTGTCTGTCTCGTCCGGCCGGTATCGCTACCGGGTCACCGCCCGTAGATCCTCACCGCCGGCCGCGCGGCGAGCCTGGCGCCCCGCCGCCGGCGGAAAGAACCTGCCGGTTGTACCGCTGTCTCGTGCCGGTCCCGCTCGACGTGTCGACCGGGACCGGGCTGCGTCCCTTGCCGGCGGCCGGTTGTCCTCGGCAGCCGAGTCTCGCGAGAGCCTTGCCTGGTCAGGCAGCGCAGTGGGCGGTGGGTCCGTACACACGCCCGGACCCACCGCCCACGGCTACTACTTGAGAACCTTCGTAACCTGGCCCGCGCCGACGGTCCGGCCACCCTCGCGGATGGCGAAGCGCAGACCCTCCTCCATGGCGATCGGCTGGATCAGCTCGACCGTCATCTCGGTGTTGTCCCCCGGCATGACCATCTCCGTGCCCTCGGGGAGGGTCACGACGCCGGTCACGTCGGTGGTGCGGAAGTAAAACTGCGGGCGGTAGTTCTTGAAGAACGGCGTGTGCCGTCCGCCCTCATCCTTGTTGAGGATGTAGACGCGAGCCTCGAACACCGTGTGCGGGGTGATCGACTTCGGCTTGACGATGACCTGGCCGCGCTCGACGTCCTCCCGCTTGATACCGCGCAGGAGCAGACCGACGTTGTCGCCGGCACGCCCCTCGTCGAGCAGCTTGCGGAACATCTCGACACCGGTCACGGTGGTGGAGGTGGTCTCCGGCTTGATACCGACGATCTCCACGGTCTCGTTGACCTTGACGATTCCGCGCTCGACGCGACCGGTGACCACGGTGCCACGACCGGTGATCGTGAAGACGTCCTCGATCGGCATGAGGAACGGCCGGTCGATGTCACGCTGCGGCTCGGGGATCGACTCGTCGACCGCCGCCATGAGCTCGAGGAGCTTGGCGCCCCACTCCTTGTCGCCCTCCAGCGCCTTGAGCGCGGAGACCCGGACGACCGGAACGTCGTCGCCCGGGAACTCGTACGAGCTCAGCAGCTCCCGGACCTCCAGCTCGACGAGCTCGAGGATCTCCTCGTCGTCGACCATGTCGGCCTTGTTCAGGGCGACGACAATGTAGGGCACGCCGACCTGGCGGGCGAGGAGCACGTGCTCCTTCGTCTGCGGCATCGGGCCGTCGGTGGCGGACACGACCAGGATCGCGCCGTCCATCTGAGCGGCACCGGTGATCATGTTCTTGATGTAGTCAGCGTGTCCCGGGCAGTCGACGTGCGCATAGTGCCGGGTGTCGGTCTGGTACTCGACGTGGGCGATCGAGATCGTGATGCCGCGGGCCTTCTCCTCCGGCGCCTTGTCGATCTGGTCGAACGGCGTGAAGGGGTTGAGGTCTGGGTAGGCGTCGTGCAGGACCTTGGTGATCGCCGCGGTCAGGGTCGTCTTGCCGTGGTCGATGTGACCAATGGTGCCGATATTGACGTGCGGCTTCGTCCGCTCGAACTTCTGCTTCGCCACGGGTGTCCCTCCAAGGACGGGTGGTGTCGTGCTGTGTAGTCAGGTAGGGGTATTGCTCACGCCGTGAGGGCGCTCACTCTCCCCGGGCCTTGGCGATGATCTCCTTGGCGACGTTCGCGGGAACCTCGGCGTAGGAGTCGAACTGCATGGAGTAGCTCGCCCGGCCGGAGGTCTTCGAGCGAAGATCACCAACGTAGCCGAACATCTCCGACAGTGGCACCAGCGCCCGTACGATCCGGGAGCCCCCCCGCTCCTCCATCGCCTGGATCTGCCCACGGCGGGAGTTCAGGTCGCCGATCACGTCACCCATGTGGTCCTCGGGGGTGGTGACCTCGACGGCCATCAGGGGCTCGAGCAGCACCGGGTCGGCCTTGCGGGCCGCGTCCTTGAACGCCATCGAACCGGCGATCTTGAATGCGAGTTCGGACGAGTCGACGTCATGGAAYTGGCCGTCGAGCAGGGTGACCTTGACGTCCACCAGCGGATAGCCRGCGAGCACGCCGAACTCCATGGCCTCCTGGCAGCCCGCATCCACCGAGGGGATGTACTCCCGGGGGATGCGACCACCCGTGACCTTGTTCTCGAACTCGTAGCCACCGCCGTCGCCGCCGGAGGGCTCCAGGTTGATGATCACCCGGGCGTACTGGCCGGATCCACCCGTCTGCTTCTTGTGGGTGTAGTCGACCTTCTCCACCTTGCGGCGGATCGTCTCCCGGTAGGCCACCTGCGGCTTGCCGACGTTCGCCTCGACACCGAACTCGCGGCGCATCCGGTCGACCAGCACATCCAAGTGCAGCTCGCCCATGCCGGCGATGATCGTCTGACCGGTCTCCTCGTCGGTGCGGACCTGGAAGGTCGGGTCCTCCTCGGCGAGCCGCTGGATGGCGGTGCCCAGCTTCTGCTGGTCGGCCTTGGTCTTCGGCTCGATCGCGACGTGGATGACCGGCGCCGGGAACGTCATCGACTCCAGGATCACCGGGGCGTTCGGGTCGCAGAGCGTGTCACCCGTGGTGGTGTTCTTCAGCCCCACCACGGCCACGATCTGTCCCGCGCCGACGCCCTCCCGGTCCTCCCGGTGGTTGGCGTGCATCTGCAGGATGCGGCCGACACGCTCCTTGCGGTCCTTCGTCGAGTTCAGCACCGGCGAACCACCAGTCAGCTTGCCGGAGTACACCCGGATGTAGGTCAGCTTACCCACGTACGGGTCACTCATGATCTTGAAGGCGAGCGCGGAAAACGGCTCGTCCTCGCTCGGCTCCCGGCGGACCTCGGTCTCCTCGTCACCGACCGCATGGCCGACGGTGACGCCGATGTCCAGCGGGTTCGGCAGGAAGTCGACGACGGCGTCGAGCATGGGCTGGACGCCCTTGTTCTTGAACGCCGAACCGCACAGCACCGGGTTGACCTTGCTCGCCAGGGTCGCGCGGCGCAGGGCTGCGACGAGCTGCTCCGTGGAGGGCTCCTCACCCTCGAGGTAGAGCTCCATGAGCTCGTCGTCGTTCTCAGCGACGGTCTCGAGGAGCTTGTCGCGCCACTCCTGCGCGGCCTCAAGGTGATCCCGCGGGATGTCGACGGTCTCGTAAGAGGCGCCCTTGTCCTCGGTCTTCCAGAGGAGGCCCTTCATGCGGACCAGGTCGATGACACCGCGGAAGTCGGCCTCCACGCCCCACGGGAGCTGGATCACGGCCGGCGTCGCGTCGAGCCGGTCGATCATCATCTCCACGCAGCGGTGGAACTCGGCACCGACCCGGTCCATCTTGTTGACGAAGGCGATACGCGGGACGTTGTAACGGTCGGCCTGCTTCCAGACCGTCTCGCTCTGCGGCTCGACTCCGGCGACCGCGTCGAAGACCGCGACCGCACCGTCAAGGACCCGCAGCGAGCGCTCCACCTCGACGGTGAAGTCGACATGGCCGGGGGTATCGATGATGTTGATGGTGTGGTCGCGCCAGAGACAGGTGGTGGCCGCGGAGGTGATGGTGATCCCCCGCTCCTGCTCCTGCTCCATCCAGTCCATCGTGGCGCCGCCCTCGTGGACCTCACCGATCTTGTAGTTCACACCGGTGTAGAAGAGGATGCGCTCGGTGGTGGTGGTCTTGCCCGCGTCGATGTGGGCCATGATCCCGATGTTGCGGGTCCCGGCCAGCAAGGAACGTACGTCAGATGGCATGTCGGATCACCAGCGGTAGTGGGCGAAGGCCTTGTTGGACTCCGCCATCTTGTGGGTGTCCTCCCGGCGCTTCACGCTGGCGCCGAGGCCGTTGCTTGCGTCGATGAGCTCGTTCATCAGCCGCTCGGTCATCGTCTTCTCGCGACGAGCCCGGGAGTAGCCGACGATCCAGCGCAGCGCGAGGGTAGTGCTCCGGCCGGCGCGAACCTCGACCGGAACCTGGTAGGTGGCACCACCCACCCGGCGGCTGCGCACCTCCAGCGTCGGCTTGACGTTGTCCAGCGCACGCTTGAGCGTGACGACCGGGTCGTTGCCGGTCTTGTTCTTCGCACCCTCGAGTGCGCCGTACACGATGCGCTCCGCGACCGACTTCTTACCGCTCAACAGCACCTTGTTCACCAGCGCGGTCACCAGCGGCGACCCGTACACCGGGTCGACCACCACGGTGTGCTTGGGCGCAGGCCCCTTGCGCGGCATCAGCCCYTCTCCTTCTTCGCGCCGTAGCGGCTACGAGCCTGCTTACGGTTACGGACGCCCTGCGTGTCGAGAGCGCCTCGGACGATCTTGTACCGGACACCCGGAAGATCCTTCACTCGGCCACCGCGAACCAGGACGATCGAGTGCTCCTGCRGGTTGTGGCCGACCCCGGGGATGTAGGCGGTRACTTCGATCCCGCTGTTCAACCGGACCCGGGCCACCTTGCGCAGGGCCGAGTTCGGCTTCTTCGGGGTGGTCGTGTAGACGCGGGTGCACACACCACGACGCTGAGGGCTTCCCTTGAGTGCCGGGGTCTTGGTCTTCTCGACCTTGTCCTGCCGGCCCTTGCGGACCAGCTGCTGGATCGTGGGCAACGCCGCTCCCGTTCCTGTCACGCCTCGTCGTACTGCCTTGGGCAACCAGACCGGTACGCCGGCCTACCTGCTGCTGTGGTCCGCACCCGATCCACCGGAGTGTCCTCGAGCGGCTTCTCCGACCCACGCGGTCGGGCGTGTCGCGCCATTCGACCGAAACCTCGATGCGATGATCCAGTTCCGGTGAGGAGCACGCCAGCCCGCCCGTCCGCTTTGCGGAACCGAGCTCGACAGTCGCCGACGGATACCCGAACAGTGACTTTACGTCAACCTAGCGAGCACCACGGCGCCACATCGAAGTGCAGGACGCACGCCGGAGCCACGTGGACTCCGACCACAGGGCTCAACAGTACTCCACGCCCGCGCCAGGTGTCGAACGGGGGTGTCCGGCGAAATCCCACGCAGACCCCACGCGCACTATGCACTCGACGGGCGTACGCACTCGACGGGCGGCACAGGCGGGCACCAGCACGGCCCCCCGTACTGGCACGCTGTACCTACTGGCACGCTGTACGGGACAGCACGATACCGGCATCGGAGGGCCCGCGAGGACATGTCTGACRCAGCCGGCGCACGATTCGCGGCCGCCCCCACCCGACGCCGGCCGAGCCGGGACGCGCTGCTCGCGGCCTACGGGACCACCGTCCCGGACCTGGTCGCCCCGGCCACCGTCGTGCTGCTCTGCGGGATCAACCCGTCCCTCGAGTCCGGGGCCACCGGCTTTCACTTCGGCACGCCGAGCAACCGGCTGTGGCCGGTGCTGCACCTCGCCGGCTTCACCCCACGCCGGTTGCATCCCAGCGAGACCGACGAACTGGTCCGCCGGGGCATCAGCATCACCAATCTCGTCCACCGCTCCACCGCGCGCGCCGACGAGATCAGCGATGACGAGGTCCGCGCCGGCGTGCCCCGGCTCACCGAACTCGTCGAACGGGTCGCACCCCGGTGGGTGGCCTTCCTCGGCTTGGCCGCCTACCGGATCGGGTTCGGACGCCGCGGCGCGAAGGTCGGCCGCCAGGCGGAGACCCTGGGATCCGCCGGCGTCTGGCTCCTGCCCAATCCGAGCGGCCTGAACGCGCACTACCAGCTGCCCGACCTGGTCCGGGTCTACGGCGAGCTACGCGAAACCGCCTATTCCTGACCCACCCGCCACGTTTCCGAGGAGGGTCGCCGCCAGGCCGGCCGGCAGATGCGTGCGTACCGGGGCCCAGAAGTCGGCTCCGGGGGGCGCCTCGACCTCGATGCGGGAGCCGCCGGCCCAAGCCGCATCGAAGGCGAGYCGCCACGAGTGCAGCAGGGTGCGGGCGGTGGCATCGCGGCCGAACAGCGGATCGCCCTCGATCGGGTGCCCGATCCAGGCCAGATGCACCCGGATCTGGTGGCGCCGCCCGCTGACCGGCGTGACCGCGAGCAGGGTGTACTCACCGCCCTCCCACACCCGGATGAAGGTCGTGACGGACGGGTATGTCCGGACGTGGGGAAACACCGCGGCGGGCGGAACCGTCCAGCGTCCGACGCCGGCGCCGGCGCCGGTCGGGCCAACCTCTGCCCGGGCCGCCTCCGCCAAGGGGGCCGCCTCCCCCAGGTCGGCCACCTCCGCCAAGGGGGCCGCCTCCCCCAGGTCGGCCACCTCCGCCAAGGGGGCCACCTCCGCCAAGGGGGCCACCTCCCCCAGGTCGGCCACCTCCGCCAAGGGGGCCACCTCCGCCAGGTCGGCCATGATGTCGGCCCGGTTCGCCGCCACCCGGACCCGACTCTTGCGCCCCACACTCAGCGGCAGGTCGACGGTCCCCGAGGCGGGCAGTCCGCGGGTGCGGGTCAGGACGAGGTAGCGCTTGTCCACCGTGCGGCGCTGGAACTGCCGGGTGAGATCACCGTGGAACCGCAACTGCCGGGCGAAGAGCACCAGGCCCGAGGTGACCTTGTCGATGYGGTGCACCGGGAACAGCTCCTCGCCGTCATCCCCGGCGAGGGTGACGAGATCGGTGTCGTGCCGCTCTCCCATGACCGAGATGCCGACGGGTTTGTCGAGCACGAGAATGGCCTCATCCTCGTAGATCATTCGTTCCCGGCGAATCTCGGTCCACTCGCGGTCAGCCCCGGTCACGTCCACTGCCGGGGAGCGCTTCGATGACCACTGTCCGATAAGGCGCGGCCAACCGACTCAGGTCGTCGTGGTCGCCGGTCAGAATCACGCCGCCGCCACCTTCCACCGCCACCGCATGTACCTGCCCCTGTCCTGCCGATTTTCGCCTCTGCGCGCTGTCCCACCAGCGGGCTTCGGACCTGGACGCGCAACCGGCCCGGCACCCTGGTGAGGGCGCCGGGCCGGTCCTGATCGATCGGGCTTCGGTCGGGCTCTGGTCAGCTCCGCTCGGTCAGCCTCGCGACCTGCTTACGCGCGGCCTGCTCAGCGGAAGTCTCCCGAGCTGCGGTAGTCGAACTCGTCCAGCGGGACCGCCTGGCCGGAGCCCGTGCCGAACGCACCGTACTCGACGCCGCCGTCCTCGTAGGCACCGACGGAGTACATCGCCGCACGTGCCTCCTCGGTCGGCTCGACCCGGATGTTGCGGTACCGGGAGATCCCGGTGCCGGCCGGGATGAGCTTTCCGATGATGACGTTCTCCTTCAGGCCGACGAGCGAGTCCGACCGGGCGTTGATCGCCGCGTCGGTGAGCACCCGAGTCGTCTCCTGGAAGGAGGCCGCCGACAGCCACGACTCGGTCGCCAGCGACGCCTTGGTGATTCCCATGAGGACCGGGCGGGCCGAGGCCGGCTGGCCACCGGTTTCCACCACCCGACGGTTCTCCGCCTCGAACCGGGCCCGCTCGCAGAGCTCACCGGGCAGCAGGGTGGTGTCGCCCGACTCGAGAACGTTCACCCGCTTGAGCATCTGGCGGATGATGATTTCGATGTGCTTGTCGTGGATCGACACACCCTGCGACCGGTAGACCTCCTGGACCTGGTCCACCAGGTGGAGCTGGACCTGGCGCGGCCCGAGGATGCGCAACACCTCGTGCGGGTCGACGGCACCGTCGACAATCTGGCTGCCGACCTCGATGTGGTCGCCCTCGCGGACCCGCAGGCGCGAACGCCGCGAGACCGGGTAGGCGATCTCGTCGCTGCCGTCGTCCGGCACCACCACGACCTTGAAGGTCTTCTCGGTCTCCTCGATCTTCACCCGGCCGGAGACCTCGGTGATGGGGGCCTTGCCCTTCGGGCTGCGCGCCTCGAACAGCTCGACGACACGCGGCAGACCCTGGGTGATGTCGTCGCCGGCGACGCCACCGCTGTGGAAGGTACGCATCGTCAGCTGGGTGCCGGGCTCACCGATGGACTGCGCGGCGACGATGCCGACGGCCTCACCGACGTCAACCAGCTTGCCGGTGGCGAGCGAGCGCCCGTAGCACTGGGCGCACACCCCCATCCGGGACTCGCAGGTCAGCGCCGAGCGGACCCGCACCTGCTCGATGCCGGCCTCGATGATCTGGCTGATCGCGACGTCCCCGGCGTCGGTGCCGGCGGGCACGATGACCTCGCCGTTCGCGTCGATCGCGTCGGAGGCCAGCGTCCGCGCGTACGCCGAGGTCTCGGCATACCGGTCCCGGACCAGCACCCCGTCGGCGCCCTTGCGGGCGATCCGAGTGAGGATGCCGCGCTCGGTGCCGCAGTCCTCCTCGCGGACGATGACATCCTGGCTGACGTCGACGAGCCGCCGGGTCAGGTACCCCGAGTCCGCGGTGCGCAGGGCGGTGTCGGCGAGTCCCTTACGGGCACCGTGGGTGGAGATGAAGTACTCCAGCACGGTCAGGCCCTCGCGGAAGTTCGCCTTGATCGGCCGCGGGATGATCTCACCTTTCGGGTTGGAGACCAGACCACGCATGCCGGCGAGCTGCCGGATCTGCATCATGTTTCCAGCGGCTCCGGAGTTGACCAGCACGTAGACCGGGTTGGTCTCCGGGAAGTTCTCCTCCATCGCCTCGGCGATCTTGTTGGTCGCCTCGGTCCAGATCTGGACCAGCYCGCTGCGGCGCTCCTCGTCGGACAGGAAGCCGCGGTCGAACTGCTTCTGGACCCGGTCGGCACGCTGCTCGTAGTCGTCGAGGATCTCGGCCTTGTTCGGCGGCGCGACGACGTCCTCGATCGCGACGGTGACCCCGGACCGGGTGGCCCAGTAGAAACCGGCGCTCTTCAGGGCGTCCAGGGTCGCCGCTACCTGGATCTTCGGGTACCGCTCGGCCAGGTCGTTGACGATCGCGGCCTGGGCCTTCTTGTTCAGCTGGGCGTTGATGAAGGGGTAGCCCTCCGGCAGCGCCTCGTTGAGCAGGCAACGACCGAACGTGGTCTCCAGGGTGAACACGTCCCCGGTGACCCAGTCGGCGGGCGGGACCCAGTCCGACGGCGGGGTGGTGTCCCGCAACCGCACCCTGATCTTCGCCTGAAGGGCGACCTCCCGGGCGTCGAAGGCCATCTGCGCCTCGGCGACGCTGGAGAACGACCGCCCCTCGCCGAGCGCCCCCTCGGCCAGGCGGGACAGGTGGAACACCCCGGTCACCATGTCGAGGCTCGGCATCGCCAGCGGCCGGCCCGATGCGGGCGAGAGAATGTTGTTGCTCGACAGCATCAGGATCCGCGCCTCGGCCTGCGCCTCGGCGGACAGCGGCAGGTGCACCGCCATCTGGTCACCGTCGAAGTCGGCGTTGAACGCCGTGCAGACCAGCGGGTRGATCTGGATGGCCTTGCCCTCGACGAGCTGCGGTTCGAAGGCCTGGATGCCGAGGCGGTGCAGGGTCGGCGCCCGGTTGAGCAGCACGGGGTGCTCGGTGATGACCTCCTCGAGCACGTCCCACACGACCGGGCGGGCCCGCTCGACCATCCGCTTCGCCGACTTGATGTTCTGCGCGTGGTTGAGGTCCACCAGGCGCTTCATCACGAACGGCTTGAACAGCTCCAGCGCCATCTGCTTGGGCAGACCGCACTGGTGCAGCTTGAGCTGCGGACCGACGACGATGACCGAACGGCCGGAGTAGTCGACCCGCTTGCCCAGCAGGTTCTGGCGGAACCGGCCCTGCTTGCCCTTGAGCATGTCGGACAGCGACTTCAGCGGGCGGTTACCCGGGCCGGTGACCGGCCGGCCGCGGCGGCCGTTGTCGAACAGCGCGTCGACGGCCTCCTGCAGCATCCGCTTCTCGTTGTTGACGATGATCTCGGGCGCGCCGAGGTCGAGCAGCCGCTTCAACCGGTTGTTCCGGTTGATCACCCGGCGGTACAGGTCGTTGAGGTCCGAGGTGGCGAACCGGCCACCATCGAGCTGCACCATCGGGCGCAGATCGGGTGGGATCACCGGGACGCAGTCGAGCACCATCCCCATCGGGGAGTTGCGGGTGTTCAGGAACGCGGAGACGACCTTGAGCCGCTTGAGCGCGCGGGCCTTCTTCTGCCCCTTGCCGCTGCGGATGGTCTCGCGCAGCGACTCGGCCTCGGCGGCCAGGTCGAAGTCGGCCAGCCGCCGCTGCAGCGCCTCGGCGCCCATACCGCCGTCGAAGTACGCACCGAAGCGGTCGCGCAGCTCGCGATAAAGCAGCTCGTCCGGCTCCAGGTCCTGGACCTTCATGTTCTTGAACCGGTCGAAGACGCGGTCGAGATCGTCGATCTTACGCTGCACCCGGTCCCGGAGCTGGCGCATCTCGCGCTCGGCCGACTCGCGGACCTTGCGTCGCGCGTCACCCTTGGCGCCCTCGGCCTCGAGCTGTGCGAGGTCGGCCTCGAGCCGCTTCTGCCGGACTTCCACGTCGGCGTTCTTCTTGTCCTCGAGCTGCTGCTTCTCGACGCCGATGCGGGCCTCGAGGGTCGGCAGATCGCGGTGGCGGGCGTCCGTGTCCACCTTTGTGATCATGTACGCGGCGAAGTAGATGACCTTCTCGAGGTCCTTCGGCGCGAGGTCCAGCAGGTAGCCGAGGCGGCTCGGGACACCCTTGAAGTACCAGATGTGGGTGACCGGCGCAGCCAGCTCGATGTGGCCCATGCGCTCACGGCGGACCTTGGCCCGGGTCACCTCGACGCCGCAGCGCTCACAGATGATGCCCTTGAACCGGACCCGCTTGTACTTGCCGCAGTAGCACTCCCAGTCCCGGGTCGGACCGAAGATCTTCTCGCAGAAGAGCCCGTCCTTCTCCGGCTTCAGGGTGCGGTAGTTGATCGTCTCGGGCTTCTTGACCTCACCGTGCGACCACTGGCGGATGTCATCCGCGGTGGCGAGACCGATGCGCAGTTCGTCGAAGAAGTTGACGTCCAGCAAGACTGTCGCCTGCTCTCTCTTTCTCGGTCGGGACGCTGGAGTCGGATGGAGCCRCCGGGGGCCTCGCCGCCCATCAGGGCGGGTGCGTCGGACCCCCGGCGTCCGTCAGACCTCCTCGACGCTGCTCGGCTCACGCCGGGACAGGTCGATCCCGAGTTCCTCCGCCGCACGGAAGACGTCCTCGTCGGTGTCACGCATCTCGATCTGCACGCCATCGCTGGAGAGCACCTCGACGTTGAGGCACAGCGACTGCATCTCCTTGATGAGCACCTTGAACGACTCCGGGATACCGGGCTCCGGAATGTTCTCGCCCTTGACGATCGCCTCGTAGACCTTGACCCGGCCCACGACGTCGTCGGACTTGATGGTCAGTAGTTCCTGCAGGGCGTAGGCGGCGCCGTAGGCCTCCAGCGCCCACACCTCCATCTCGCCGAACCGCTGGCCACCGAACTGCGCCTTACCACCCAGGGGCTGCTGGGTGATCATTGAGTAGGGACCGGTCGACCGAGCGTGGATCTTGTCGTCGACCAGGTGCAGCAACTTGAGGATGTAGATGTAGCCGACCGCCACCGGGTAGGGGTACGGCTCACCGGTCCGGCCGTCGAACAGCTTGGCCTTGCCGGAGGAGCCGATCAGCTGGATGCCGTCGCGGTTGGGCAGGGTGGAGTCGAGCAGACCGGTGATCTCCTCCTCGCGGGCACCGTCGAAGACGGGGGTCGCCACATTGGTGCCGGCCGAGGCGGCGTCCGCGCCGATGCCACGCAGCCGCTCCTTCCAGTCCTCGGTGCCGGAGTCGACCTGCCAGCCGGTCTTGRCCACCCACCCGAGGTGGGTCTCCAGGATCTGGCCGATGTTCATCCGCCGAGGCACACCATGCGGGTTGAGCACGACGTCGACCGGGGTCCCGTCCTCGAGGAAGGGCATGTCCTCGGCCGGGAGGATCTTCGCGATGACACCCTTGTTGCCGTGCCGGCCGGCAAGCTTGTCCCCGTCGGTGATCTTTCGCTTCTGGGCGACGTAGACCCGGACCAGCTCGTTGACCCCGGGCGGGAGCTCGTCGCCGTCCTCGCGGGAGAACACCCGCACRCCGATGACCTTGCCGGACTCACCGTGCGGCACCTTCAGCGAGGTGTCACGGACCTCCCGGGCCTTCTCCCCGAAGATCGCGCGCAACAGGCGCTCCTCGGGGGTCAGCTCGGTCTCGCCCTTGGGCGTGACCTTGCCGACCAGGACGTCGCCGGGCGAGACCTCGGCGCCGATCCGGATGATCCCCCGCTCGTCGAGGTCGGCGAGAACCTCCTCGGCGACGTTCGGGATGTCCCGGGTGATCTCCTCCGGGCCGAGCTTGGTGTCGCGGGCGTCGACCTCGTGCTCCTCGATGTGGATCGAGGACAGCACGTCGTCCTGGACGAGACGCTGGGACAGRATGATCGCATCCTCGTAGTTGTGCCCCTCCCACGGCATGAAGGCGACCAGCAGGTTCTTGCCGAGCGCCATCTCACCGTTGTCGGTGCACGGGCCGTCCGCGATGACCTGGCCGGCCCCGACCCGGTCGCCCTCGTTCACGATCGGCTTCTGGTTGATGCAGGTGCCCTGGTTCGACCGGCGAAACTTCGCCAGCCGGTAGGTGCGCCGGGTGCCGTCGTCGTGCATGACGGTGATGTAGTCGGCCGAGAGATCCTCGACCACCCCCGCCTGGGCGCAGACGACCACGTCGCCGGCATCCTTGGCCGCGCGGGCCTCCATCCCGGTGCCGACCAGCGGCGCCTCGGAGCGCAGCAGCGGCACCGACTGGCGCTGCATGTTGGAGCCCATCAGCGCGCGGTTGGCGTCGTCATGCTCGAGGAACGGGATCATCGCGGTCGCCACGGACACCATCTGCCGCGGCGAGACGTCCATGTAGTCGACCTCGTCCGGCGGGATGAACTCGACCTCACCGCCCTTGCGGCGGACCAGGACACGGTCCTCCGCGAACGAGCCGTCGGGCCGCAGCGGGGTGTTCGCCTGCGCCTTGACGTGCCGGTCCTCCTCGTCCGCGGTCAGCCAGTCGATCTGGCCGGTGACCCGGCCGTTCTCCACCTTGCGGTACGGGGTCTCGATGAAGCCGAACGGGTTGACCCGCGCGAACGTCGACAGCGAGCCGATCAGGCCGATGTTCGGGCCTTCCGGCGTCTCGATCGGGCACATCCGGCCGTAGTGGCTGGGGTGCACGTCACGGACCTCGAAGCCGGCCCGCTCCCGGGACAGACCACCGGGGCCGAGCGCGTTCAGGCGGCGCTTGTGGGTCAGACCGGCGAGCGGGTTGGTCTGGTCCATGAACTGCGAGAGCTGGCTGGTGCCGAAGAACTCCTTGATGGAGGCGACGACCGGCCGGATGTTGATCAGGGTCTGCGGGGTGATCGCCTCGACGTCCTGGGTCGTCATCCGCTCGCGGACGACACGCTCCATCCGGGCCAGGCCGAGGCGGACCTGGTTCTGGATAAGCTCGCCGACGGTGCGTATGCGCCGGTTGCCGAAGTGGTCGATGTCGTCGACCTCGTACTCGGCCGGGTCGGCACCCGCGTGCAGCTTGACGACGTACTCGATCGTGCGCACGATGTCGTTCTCGGTGAGGACACCGACGTCGTGGGCAACACCCAGGGAAAGCTTCTTGTTGACCTTGTAGCGACCGACCTTGGCGAGGTCGTAACGCTTCGGGTTGAAGAAGAGGTTCTCCAGCAGGGTCTGCGCCGACTCCCGTGTCGGCGGCTCACCCGGGCGCAGCTTGCGGTAGATGTCGAGCAGCGCATCGTCCTGGCCGGCGGTGTGGTCCTTCTCCAGGGTGATCCGCATCGACGGGAAGTCACCGAACCGCTCGAGGATGCGGGCCTCGTCCCAGCCGAGCGCCTTGAGCAGCACCGTGACGGACTGACGGCGCTTGCGGTCGATCCGCACGCCCACGGTGTCGCGCTTGTCGATCTCGAACTCCAGCCAGGCTCCCCGGGAGGGGATCACCTTGCAGGAGTACAGGTCCTTGTCGGAAGCCTTGTCGAGGCTGCGCTCGAAGTAGACCCCCGGAGAGCGCACGAGCTGACTGACCACCACGCGCTCAGTGCCGTTGATGACGAAGGTGCCCTTCGGGGTCATGAGCGGGAAGTMACCCATGAACACCGTCTGGCTCTTGATCTCGCCGGTGTTGTTGTTGGTGAACTCGGCCGTGACGAACAGCGGGGCCGAGAAGGTCATGTCCTTGTCCTTGCACTCCTCCACGGAGTACTTGGGCGGTTCGAACCGGTGGTCCCGAAAGGACAGTGACATCGAGCCGGAGAAGTCCTCGATCGGGGAGATCTCCTTGAAGACCTCCTCGAGACCCGAGGTGATCGGAACGTCGTCACGGCCGGAATCGATGGCCTCCTGCACCCGCTCCGCCCAGGCGTCACTACCGATCAGCCAATCGAAGGACTGCGTCTGAAGAGCAAGGAGATCCGGGACCTCGAGGGGCTCGATGATCTTAGCGAACGAGATGCGGGAGGAAGAGCGCGAGGCGGCCAAGGTGGTCCTTCCGGTGGCCTGATCGTCGGGCTGGCGTCGCGGACGTCAAGTATCCGTCGGGGAATGGTCAGGTGATCAGTGTCTCGCTACGGTTGTCAGGAACGGCGGCGGGGGGTGCCCCACCGGTGAGATGATGGCCGCGGGACGTGGAGGCCGACCCCCGGGCKTCCTGCGTAGCGGATGTGCGGCCGACAAGCCGACAACGGGCACGCGGAAGCCTCGCCACGGCATGTGCGCGCGGCGACACGAGTGTCCGCTGAGAACAACGGATCGGTGTATGGGCAAGGGWCTCGCTCAGGGTCCTCGGTGTGGCAGCCGTACAGCCGTGCCACACTCCGGCACGACCAGCGCGCCCCCACATCGTCCCGGACTGACCGCGAGTACCGCTCCGGACCACGTAACCGGAACCGCCTCGCGGTGCATACCAGCCCCCGAACAGGGCCGACCATCACCAACGGCACGACGTCGACGAGGCCGATACAACGAGAAGGGCAGCGCAAACTAGCAGTGTAGCCGAAGGGCACACCGCTGGCAAGGACCTGCGTGATGGGACCACGCAGGGAGGACGTAGCGCACCGCATCCGCTCCCGACGAGGGTTCGCAAACTTGATGGAACTCCGATCCACAGAGGCCGTCAACCCCCTTCGGAAAACGTCACGAACGGACCCGACCTGCCCATCTGTGCATCGGGCCGCCTGCGGTGGACCTTTCGGGCCTTCCAGACAGCACGTGCCGGGGCACCGCAGAGGGGTGCCCCGGCACGGGGGTGTCCGCCACGGCCACGCCGGGTGGCCGCAAGGGACGCCCCGTCCGGCGACGGGCATCGCCGGACGGGGCGTCCAGGGCAGCGGGGTGCTGCCAGTACTGCTCGGACTGCCGGTACTTACTTGACGGTGACCGTGGCGCCGGCGCCCTCGAGGGCCGCCTTCGCCTTGTCCGCCGCCTCCTTGGCGACCTTCTCCAGGACTGGCTTCGGAGCCCCGTCGACGAGGTCCTTGGCCTCCTTCAGCCCGAGGCTGGTCAGCGCGCGGACCTCCTTGATGACCTGGATCTTCTTGTCACCGACGGATTCAAGGATGACGTCGAACTCGTCCTGCTCCTCGGCGGCCGGCGCCTCGCCGCCCGCACCACCGGCGGCCGGAGCGGCGGCCACGGCGACCGGAGCCGCGGCGGTGACACCGAAGGTCTCCTCGAACTGCTTCACGAACTCCGAGAGCTCCAGCAGGGTCAGTTCCTTGAAGGCGTCCAGCAGCTCTTCGGTCGACAGCTTCGCCATGGTGGCGGTTCCTTCCTCGTCATGCCTGATTCGGGGTGGCCTGCTCGTGACTGCGAGCGACCTGATTGTGATCTCGGAGCGGCACCATGGTGGCGCCGCTCGGCTATTCGGCGGCAGCCTCGGCGGCCGGCTGCTCGGCGACGCCGGCGGACTGGCCTTCGCGCTGCTCGCGCAGCGCCTCGGCGAGCCGGGCCACCTGGGACAGCGGAGCGGCGAAGAGCCCGACGGCCCCGGCCAGCGTGCCCTTCATCGCCCCGGCCAGCTTCGCCAGCAGGACCTCGCGGGACTCAAGATCCGCAAGCTTGCGAATCTCGTCGGCGGTCATCGGCTTGCCCTCGACGAAGCCGCCCTTGAGCACCAGTGCCGGGTTCGCCCGAGCGAAGTCGCGCAGGCCCTTGGCCGCCTCGACCGGGTCGCCGCTGACGAAGGCGACGGCGGTCGGCCCGACGAACAGGTCGTCGAGTCCGGTGACCCCGGCCTGCTCCGCCGCAATCTTGGTCAGGGTGTTCTTGACCACGGAGTAGCGCGTGCCCTCGCCGAGGGCACGCCGCAGCTCGGTGAGCTGGCTCACCGTCAAACCGCGGTACTCCGTGAGCACCGCAGCGGTCGAGCCACGGAACTCCTCGACGATCTCCGCCACCGCGGCGGTCTTCTCAGCTTTCGCCATGGGGCTCCTTCGGGGTGTCGGCTGGTCATACGGAAACGCCCCTGGAACATGACGAACGCCCCGGCGCAGGCGCACGGGGCGTGAAGGGCGGCGGTGGCGCTACCGGGTGTGTCACCCGGCTGCGTGCATCCGTCACGGAACTTCCCGTCCGTCACCTGYGCGGGCCGCCCGGGGAACCCGGGGCCYTCGGCCGTCGGTCGAACCGGACGAGGAGTGGCCCTCGACGGGAACGGAGACGGCAACCAGCGGTCTTCGGTGTGGAACTGGATATCAGTGTACGCGACTGTTCGTCGCTGTTCTCGCCCCTGTTCGCTCGCCCGGCGGCCGCACGCATGGCTTCGTGCGGCGATGCCTCCGGACGAGCGAGAGCCGCCGGACGGCTCGGATCAGGCGGCGGCACCCTCGTCGAGAAGGTTGYGGGTGCGGTTCGGGTCGACCGGGATACCCGGGCCCATGGTGGTCGTGAAGGTGATCTTCTTCAGATACCGGCCCTTGGCCGCGGACGGCTTCACCCGGACGATCTCATCCAGGGCAACCGTGTAGTTCTCGATCAGCTGGGTGTCGGTGAAGTTCGTCTTCCCGATGACGATGTGCAGGTTACCCTGCTTGTCCACCCGAAAGTTGATCTTTCCGCCCTTGATGTCGGAGACGGCCTTGCCGATGTCCAGCGTCACGGTGCCGGTCTTAGGGTTCGGCATCAGGCCGCGGGGGCCCAGGACCCGAGCGATCCGACCAACCTTCGCCATCTGATCGGGCGTCGCGACGGTCGCGTCGAACTCCAGGAAGCCCTCCTGGATCCGGGCGACCAGGTCATCGCTACCGACGATGTCGGCCCCGGCCGCGCTCGCCTCAGCGGCCTTCTCCCCGGCTGCGAAGACAGCGACGCGGGGGGACTTCCCGGTGCCGTGCGGCAGGTTGACCGTGCCACGGACCATCTGGTCGGCCTTGCGAGGGTCGACCCCGAGCCGGATCGCAACCTCGACCGTCGCGTCGTACTTCGTCGTCGAGGTCTGCTGCGCGAGGCGGACCGCCTCCAGCGGGCTGTAGAAGTTCTCCGGGTTGATCTTCTCGGCCGCGGCACGGTAGGCCTTGCTGCGCTTCATACTGTCTGTCTCCTCGTGGTGATGGCGGACGGCCGTCGAAGGGACGCGGCGACGTGGACACATCCTGTCCACCCGGCACCTGCGCCCGGCCGCCCTCCCACTGGTCGGTCCGGTGGTGGGGGGAACGCGAGGGCGTACTACTCGCCGACCGTGATACCCATGGATCGAGCGGTGCCGGCGATGATCTTCTCGGCGGCCTCGATCGAGGTGGCGTTGAGGTCCGGGAGCTTGGTCTGGGCGATCTCGCGGATCTGCGCCGTGGTGAGCTTGGCAACCTTGTCCCGGTGCGGGGTGCCACTGCCCTTCTCCACGCCCGCGGCCTTGAGGATGAGCCGCGCGGCCGGCGGGGTCTTCGTGACGAAGGTGAAGGACCGGTCGTCGTAGACGGTGATCTCGACCGGCACGACGTTGCCGGCCTGCGACTCGGTCGCCGCGTTGTACTGCTTGCAGAACTCCATGATGTTCACGCCATGCTGACCCAGCGCGGGGCCGACCGGCGGCGCCGGGGTGGCCTTGCCGGCGTTGATCTGGAGCTTGATGATCGCAGTGATCTTCTTCTTCTTGGGAGGCATGTGCTCGTCTTCCTACCGGGGTTCTACGGAGCGGATCAGATCTTCGCGACCTGATTGAACTGCAGCTCGACGGGCGTCTCCCGACCGAAGATCGAGACCAGCACCTTCAGTCGCTGGGCGTCGAGGTTGATCTCGCTGATGGTCGCCGGGAGCGTGGCGAAGGGGCCGTCCATGACGGTGACGGACTCGCCGACCTCGAACTCCTGCACCCGGACGGTCTCGACCTTCTTCTCCTTCGGCACAACCGGGGCGAGGATCGAGAGGACCTCCTCCCGGCGCAGCGGGGAGGGCCGGTTGGTGAGCCCGACGAACCCGGTCACACCCGGGGTGTTACGGACCGCCGACCACGACTGATCGGTCAGATCCATCCGGACGTAGATGTAACCCGGGTACTTCTTCTGCTGGACAAGCTGCCGCTTGCCGTTCTTGACCACCGGGACCTCCTCGGTGGGCACCTCGATCTGGAAGATGTAGTCCTCCATGTTGAGGCTGGAGATCCGGGTCTCGAGATTGGTCTTGACCTTGTTCTCGTACCCCGCATAGGAGTGCACGACGTACCACTCGCCAGGCGCGTCCTCGATCGCCCGCCGCAGGTCGGCATYGTCGTCGTCGGCATCGTCGTCGGTCAGGGCCGGCGGCACCGTCCCGACCGCCGGGGAGACCGGGAAAGCACCCTCGGGGGTGGGATCGGCCTCGGCGGTGGGATCGGCCTCGGCGGTGGCGTAGACGTCGCCGAGCTCGGCGCCGGCGTCCGTGCTCGCCACCTCGTCGTGCTCGAACGCCGCGAGGGGATCGAGACGGGCGAGGGCCTCCCCCTGCTCGGAGGAGGCGTGCTCGGGCGACTGGGACACGCGGACGATCCTTACTCTCGTGAACACTTCTGCTGCTGTGGACCCGCGAAGCGGCGCTGCGCGGGCGTGGGGCCGGACGGGCAGCCAGCTCGCCGATGGGCAGCTCCAGCGACCACCGCCTGCTTCGGCCCCGGCCTGTCCGGCGGTGGGACCCGTCAGCCGAAGATCGCGAGGACCGCCTTCGTGAGGCCGAAGTCGAGGGTAGCCACGAACGCCGTCATCACGCTGACGAAGACAAGCACGACCAGCACATAGGTGATCAGCTCACTCCGCCCGGGGTAGACGACCTTCCGCAACTCCGCCATGACCTCGCGGATGAACACAAGTGGCCGATACCGACGTCGACCCGCGGCACGCGTAGCCCGCTTGGGGCGCGGTGCCGCGTCACGGGTATCGGTCGCCACTCAACTCCACCCACTCCGTCATCGAACCAGCGTCATCGAACCAGCCAACTGTCGAACAGCGCAGGGGCGACAGGACTCGAACYTGCAACCGCCGGTTTTGGAGACCGGTGCTCTACCAATTGAGCCACGCCCCTAGACACACACCCGGATCCTTGCGACCGCTACGCCACCATACCCCGGCTATGCGCTACGTAGCRCATAGCCCAGCCGCACGGCGATGTACCGGAATGGGTACCCGAGCGGATCGARCATACCCCTTTGCCGCCTGGACTCCGCGTACGGCGATCGCGTCGAGGGGGTAGCGGGGGGCGAGGGGRCTGGCAGCCTGTCACGGAGGTTCGAATGGATGCGGCCGGACGGGCCGGAGGACCGTTGCCGGAGGGTCCGGACGGATCCCACGGTACGTCCGACGTGCATCCGACACGCGTGTGACAGCCGTGGCAGCATGGCGGCCATGAGCAGGATCTCGCACCGCATCGGGGGAATCGCCCCCTCCGCAACGCTCGCCGTCGACGCCACCGCCAAGGCGATGCGCGCCGCGGGCCGCGACGTGATCGGGTTCGGCGCCGGGGAGCCGGACTTCCCAACCCCGGACCACATCGTCGCCGCCGCCGAGAAGGCATGCCGTGAGCCCCGCATGCACCGCTACAGCCCGGCCGCGGGCCTGCCGGAGCTGAAGCAGGCCATCGCCGAGAAGACCGCCCGAGACTCGGGGGTGATCGTCTCGCCGAGCCAGGTCCTGGTGACCAACGGCGGCAAGCAGGCTGTCTACGCGGCGTTCGCGACGCTGCTCGACCCGGGGGACGAGGTGCTCCTGCCCGCCCCGTACTGGACGACCTACCCGGAGTCGATCCGGCTGGCCGGGGGTGTCCCGGTCGACGTCGTYACCGGTCCGGAAGCCGGGTACCGGGTGACGGTGGAACAACTGGAGGCGGCACGCACCCCGCGGACCAAGGTTCTGCTGTTCAACTCCCCGTCGAACCCGACCGGCGCCGTCCACACCCCCGAGGAGGTCCGCGCGATCGGACGGTGGGCCGAGCAGGCCGGGATCTGGGTCATCAGCGACGAGATCTACGAGCATCTGGTCTACGGCGAGACAAGGTTCGCCTCCGTTCTCGCCGAGGTACCTGAGCTCGCCGAACGCTGCATCATCGTCAACGGGGTCGCGAAGACCTACGCGATGACGGGATGGCGGGTCGGTTGGCTGGTCGGGCCGGCGGACGCCGTAGCCGCCGCGACCAACCTCCAGTCCCACGCGACGTCGAACGTCTCGAACGTCGCCCAGGCCGCCGCGCTTGCCGCGGTCGCCGGCCCGCTGGATGCGGTCGCCACGATGCGCACCGCCTTCGACCGCCGCCGGCAGACGATGCACCGCCTGCTGTCGCAGACGCCCGGGATCCGCTGCCCACTGCCCGACGGGGCGTTCTACTGCTATCCGTCGGTGCGGGACGTGCTCGGGCGCACCCTGCGCGGCCGTATCCCCACCACGTCCGCGGATCTGTGCCAGCTGATCCTCGAGGAGGCTGGGGTCGCGATCGTGCCGGGTGAGGCCTTCGGCACTCCCGGCTTCGCCCGGCTGTCCTACGCGCTGAGCGACGACGATCTCGTCAAGGGAGTCAGCCGCCTCTCCGCCCTGCTCGCCGAGGCGGCCTGAGGCCGCCGGGCGGCTCAGCGGCCGGACCTGCCGCGCGGCAGGCCTCAGCGCAGCCGGACGGTCGCCCGGGCCGCCATCAAGACCTTTTTTCCGTCGCATCGGGTGGTGAGATTCACCACCACCAGGTTGTCGTCGAGCTTCTTCTCGACCATGCCACGCACGGACACCGTCGCGCCGGCGCCGTCGTCGGGCACGATCACCGGGGAGGAGAACTTCACCCCGAACTCGACCACGGCGCCCGGGTCCCCGAGCCAGTCCGTGACCAACCGCGCGGCCGTCGCCATGGTCAGCATGCCGTGCGCCAGCACTCCCGGTAGGCCGGCCTCGGCGGCCGCCCGATCGCTCCAGTGAATGGGGTTGAAGTCGCCGGACGCACCGGCATACCGGACAAGATCATCCCGACGCAACGGGAAAAGTCGCTCCGGCAGCTCGGTGCCGACCTCGACGTCGTCGTAGCTCACCGTGGCGGTCATCGTTCTCMAGATCGTGAGGACGCCCGGGGTCGCCCGGAACGTGCGCAACGCGCGGTCGCCGGAGCCGAGCGGGGCCGGTGGGACTCCGACAACCCTGTCGGCAAAGGTGTCATTGGCGCCTCGGCGGRGCCGTCCCGCGCGAGACCAGCCCACACACGCCGGTGGCGACCTGCTCTCCGTAGATCGTGGCGAACTGGTAGTTGACGACGAGCACCTCGTTGGTCCCCACGGACCGGATGCCGGTCAGGGTCGAGGTGCAGATCAGCTCGTCGCCGGCCACCACCGGCCGAAGCAACACGAAACGTTCCTCGCCGTGGACGACCAGAGAGAAGTCGAGGCCGAGCTCCGGATCGTCGGTGGGCACCCCGAGGGTTCCGGGGATCACTGTGATGAGGAACGTGGGTGGAGCCACGAGATCGGGATAACCAGCGGCCTTCGCGGCCTCCAGATCGTGGTACAGCGGGTTGTCGTCCCCGATCGCTTCGGCGAACCTCCGGATGTGCTCGCGCCCGACCTGGAACGGGGCGGGGGAAACCGAGCTTCGTCCCACGAAGTCCTGATTGAGCGGCATCGCAACTCCGATCGCGCCATCAGCGGGATGACCAGGGTGTCTCTACGTGGTTACCACATCGCCCGCCATCGGTCGATAATCTTGGCTGGCATGCCAGGAAGCCGGCCAAGGACTTCCCTGACCGGCTACCGGTGCGGAACGTAGATACGTGCACGGAGGATTCAGCGACCCCGCCCGTCCAGGTGGGGACGGGCGCCCGGACGCGCCGATGGGCAGCCGCCGGAGCAACGTCAGCGCGTCTCGCGGTGCTCCGTGTGCTTGCCGCAGTTCGGGCAGAACTTCTTCAGTTCGAGGCGGTCCGGGTCGTTGCGACGGTTCTTGCGCGTGATGTAGTTCCGGTGCTTACACACCTGACACGCCATCGTGATCTTCGGGCGTACGTCAGTGGCGGCCACGGCGTGATGCCTCTTCCTAAGTCGGTTGCTGAACAGGTCAGGCGGCGCGGCGAACCGCGATCCCGCACGGGCTCCGCGGTAGGCCGCACACTGCTGGTAGCGGTGGCCGGACTTGAACCGGCGACACAGCGATTATGAGCCGCTTGCTCTGCCAGACTGAGCTACACCGCTAGGATGGTCCACCTGCTTGCGGCGGCCCGACCAACATCTTACCCCGCGGGAGGACCGGCGGACATCCCCCCGGACACGAACCCACCCGAAGGCGGAACGTGGAGCCCCTTTACGGAATCGAACCGTAGACCTTCTCCTTACCATGGAGACGCTCTGCCGACTGAGCTAAAGGGGCGAGGCCGCGGAGCTCAGGTTACACGACGACAGGCGGGGTTGGGTGACCCCCTCACCCACTTCGTCCCCGAACCCGCCGGTCCTCCCGGCGACCGGTCCTCCCGGCGACCGGCGTGAGGGCCCCCGCTGGCCCCGTCGGCGCTACGCCGGCCGGAAACGACCCCCCTGCCCTGACCGCCAGGTCCGCCCCATGACACGCCAGTACGCCCGACCCTCACTCCGTTCCATCGAAACATGCGGAGATTGCCGACGGGAACAACTATCCGTAGCGACCTACCTGGACGCCACTCACACTGATAGCTGTAAGTAATCTCTTCGATGCTTAGCGTGTGGAGCACCCGTTGGTGCGCCGCTGCCGGCGTGGCCAACCGCCTGGCGAGCCTCCCCAGCATCGCCTCCCGAGCATCGAGGGTTGCCCATGCGTCCTATGCACCGTTCCAGCCGGTATCCGACGACACGCGAGGTCCGGCCCGGTCCCACCGCCGGCGACACCGTGCCTACGACCACCACCCTGCCGACCACCACCCCCACGTCTGGCCACCCGGATGAAGAAGGCCACGGCCCTCCTCCGGGGTCGACGCGGCGGCGGGTCGACACCCGCCCGTCCCTGCTGCCAATCCCCCTCCCCCGGCGGGTGACGAGCATCGCGGCGCTGGCCATCACCGCGGGGGCGTTGACCGCGACCACCGGAGTCGCCCAGGGCGCGGTGYCGTCCCCGACCTGGCCACGGGGGATCGACGTGGCCTCCTGGCAGCATCCCGGCGGCGGCCCCATCGACTGGACCGCAGCGCGCGGCTCCGGCCTGAGCTTTGCGATCATTAAGGCCACCGAAGGACCGAACTACACCAATCCGTACTTTGCCGCGGACCGGGACGCGGCCGCCAAAGCCGGTCTGGTGGTCGGGGCCTATCACTACGCGCGGCCGGCGCGGCCGATCTCGACCGCGGTGGACCAGGCACAGCGCTTCATCACGGTGAGCGGGCTGACCCGCGCCGCCGGGCAGCTGGCCCCCGTGCTCGACCTCGAGGACGACGGAGGACTCGATCCCGCCGCGCTGRCCGCCTGGACGCGGGCGTTCCTCGAGAAGATCGAGACCGAGACCGGCCGGGCGCCCATCCTCTACACGTACCGCTCGTTCTGGACCAAGAAGCTGGCGGACAACCACAGCTTCGCCCGGTATCCGTTCTGGTTCGCCATCTACAACAACAAGGCGACCCCGGGCTGGCTGCCCGGCGGCTGGACCAAGTGGGCGCTGTGGCAGTACACCTCGAGTGGAAATGTCCCGGGGATCATGGGAAATGTCGATCTGAACGTGCTGTGCTGCACGCTGACCGCGCTCGCCGCACAGGCCGACGGCACCCGCAGCGAGATCGAGAAGTGGTACGCGACCGCCGGGCTGACCYGCCTGGCCGTTGGGACGCCCGTCGACAGCGAACTGCCCGCCGGCGGTGGCGGTCGCTGGCAGCGTTACTCCAACGGCCTGGCCTTCTGGTCCGTGGCGACCGGCGTACAGGCCCTGCACGGATCCATCGCGACGAAGTTCCTGGAGCTGGGCGGAACGAACAGCTTCCTGCGCCGGCCGGTGAGCGGTGTCGAGTACGCCACGGCCCCGGAGACGCTTCAGGCGAAGTTCCAGGGTGGCTGGATCTACTGGCACCCGGCCATCGGCGCGCACGAGGTCCACGGCCGCATCCTGCGGACCTATCTGGGCCTCGGTGGCACGACGTCGAGCCTCGGGCTTCCGATCACCGACGAGTACTCGGTCCCGGGCGGACGGGAGAGCACCTTTCAGTTCGGCAAGCTCCGCTGGAGCGCGGCGACGAACGCGGTCACGACACTGCCGGCCGGCAAGAACGGCACCGGCAAGAGTGGCGTGGGTGTGGCGGGTGGCGCCGRCACCGCTCCCTGATCGTGTCCCGGGCCGGAGAGAACCGCCTCCGGCCCGACGGACACAACGATGGGTGACGGCGGCCTACCGTGGGTATCGCACCTACGCGGCGGAGAGGTGGTCGTATGACTACCGAACAACGACGGACCGCACCATGCGGGCAGAGCGATCCGCCGCGAGTACGACCGGGGAGGATGAGATGGCAGGAACACGGGTGGCACGCCCGCTGAACGGATGGCTCACCTTCGCCGCCGTCATCATGTTCATCGTCGGCTTCCACAACCTGATCTACGGCATTGCGTCCCTGCGCGACTACACCGTCGTGGTGAACAACCTCAACGGCGGGACCAGCGTGATCTACGCCGACACCACCTTCTGGGGCTGGTTGTGGATCGTGGTCGGCGTCGTCGAGATACTGATCGCCTTCGGCATCGCGGCCCGTAACGAGGCCGCCCGCTGGGGAGGGGTCRCAATCGCGACGATCAACGCCATCGGGCAGCTGGCGTTCCTTGCGGCGTTCCCGGTCTGGTCCGTCGTCATCATCGCGATCGACGTAGTCGTCATCTACGTACTGTGCACCTACGATGCTCCTCGGGCCAGAGCCGGGTACGAGGAGCCGTATCCGAGCGACCAGGCCGGGGTCTCCGCCGGGCGTGAGGCCGGAGTCGGTCGCCTCACCGAGACCGGTGGCACCCGGGTGACCTCCGGGGGCGGCGTCCGGCGCGAAGAGGGTCCGCGGCCGCCCACCACCGGCTGAACGGCGGCTCGCGGTCAGGCGGTCAGCTCGCGGTTAGGGTGCCGGATCGGCCAGCCCCGCCCGCCAGGTGGCGCACCGCAGGGCGTAGTCGGTGAGATGACGGTCGGCGAAGACCCGGGCGTCCCAGTTCTCCGGCATCGCCTCGGCGAGATCACGCCAAAGGTAGGCCATGGCGGGTAKCCCGTCGGTCAGGAGCAGCGGACGGGTCTCGTAGGCCTCGCCTTCGAAGGCATCGAGGATCGCCCGTTCCCGTGCGGCAAGCCCCAGGAGGACGAGGCCGGCGGTGGCCCGATCCGGCCCGTCCGCCTCGGCCGTGGGCACGAGGCCCGGATAGAGCCGACCACGCAGCCGGGCGGCCCGCCAGCCGGTGACCGTGGCGGGCCCCACCTCGGGTACGCGTCCGATGAGCGCCCGCACGACCTCGGGGAACAGCAGCGTCCCGTAGACGAACAGCGGGACCGCGCGCTCCGCCTCAGCYGATGACATGAGGCAACGGTAGTGCCCCGGCCATGGCGGCCCATGGGTGACCGTCCACGGCCGGCATCCCGGCGGGGAACCGGTCCTAGAGTGAGCAGACGTGAACGACAACGCGGCGCTGGCCGCCCAGGTTCGGACTGCTTCCCAGCTGACCGGGACATTCCTGCTCCGGTCGGGCCGGACAAGCACCGAGTACTTCGACAAGTACCTCTTCGAAGCCGACCCGGCGCTGCTCGCTGCGGTGGTGGCCGGGCTCACCGAACTGGTGCCGCCCGGCGCGGAGATCCTCGCCGGACTCGAACTCGGCGGAGTGCCCCTCGTGACTCTGCTCTCCCAGCGCACCGGTCTGCCCGCCCGGTTCGTCCGGAAGAAGGCCAAAGAATACGGCACCCGACGCATCGCGGAGGGCGGCGACGTCACCGGACGCCACGTCGCCCTCGTCGAGGACGTGGTCACCTCCGGTGGTGCCGTGCTCGACGCGACCCGGGTACTGCGGGATGCCGGAGCGGTCGTGGAACACGTGCTCTGTGTGATCGACCGGCAGGAGGGCGGCCGGGAGAGACTCGCCGAGCTCGGTCTGACGTTGCATCCCGTCCTGACCCGGGCGGACCTGGAGGCCGCAGCCGCGGACACCTGACCGCCCGGYGACGAGGACCATCCGCGGCCGCACATCCACAGGCCCGGAGCGATGCTCCGGGCCTGTGGATCCGAGCCTGTGTAGAAGCATGATCCCCGGGAACTCCGGGATGGTGGCAGGTGATGGATTCGAACCATCGTAGGCTGAGCCGACGGTTTTACAGACCGCTCCCTTTGGCCGCTCGGGCAACCTGCCGTCGTAGAGGAGCATACCGGTCCCGACGGAGCATCGTGATGCCGCACCGCCCCGCTGCGRCCGCCGACGATCGATTACAACGGTGAGTAGCGGCTCACGAAACGAAGGCCGCGCACCACGATCACGCACAGCACTCGACTCCACACGATCCTCACCCACATCGAACCGACCAGGAGGTCCGCACACGTGGCAGATCCATCCTTCGACATCGTCAGCAAAGTTGACGCCCAGGAGATAGACAACGCCGTCAACCAGACGGTCAAGGAAATCCGGACCCGCTTCGACTTCCGTGACAYCGGCGCATCCGCGACGCTGTCCGGCGAGTCGATTCTGCTTGTAGCGAACACGGACGAGCGGGTCAAGGCGGTGCTCRACGTACTGCAGGAGAAGTTCGTCAAACGCGGCATTTCCCTCAAGGCCCTGACCTTCGACGAGCCCAAGCCGTCGGGCAAGGAGTTCCGGTTGCCMGTCACCGTTCAGCAGGGCATCGCGGAGGACAAGGCCAAGGCCATCGCCAAGAAGATCCGGACGGATGGCCCGAAGGGGGTACAGGCCCAGATTCAGGGTGATCAGCTACGGGTGACCGGGAAGAAGCGCGATGACCTGCAGCGCGTGATCCAGATACTCAAAACCGAGGACTTCGAAGTTCCCCTCCAGTTCGTCAACTACCGCTGACGCGACGGAAAAGCTGGAGACAGGGTGCACCCCGCCCGATGGGGGGTTTCGGGCGGGGTGCTTGCGGCGGAACCTGGGGGGTTTGCTCCGCCGCGGTCCTGGTTGTGAACCGACGCCGTTTCGGCCGGCAGTTCGCGGTTAAAGCGTACTCCGAGTACTTCGGGGTGTTACCGCGACGACGCGCCGCGGACAACATCGTGGCCATCGGGCCCGGTCACCGATACGGATTCATGCGTGACATCTGTTCGAGACGCTCGATCCGCTCGTTCATGGGCGGATGGGTGGAGAACAGCTTCCCGACCCCCCCACCCCGGAACGGATTTGCAATCATGAGCGCGGCGGCGGGACCGAGCTTGGAGGTCTGCGGCAGGGGCCGCGCCGCGGTGCCGGCGTCCAGCTTGCGCAACGCGTTCGCCAGCCCGATCGGGTCACCGGTGAGCGTCGCGCCGGACTCGTCGGYCTGGTACTCCCGGGACCGACTGATCGCGAGCTGGATGATCGTCGCCGCGACGGGACCCAGGATCATCAGCAGCAGAAGCTCGAAGATGCCGGGACCGTCCTCATCGTTCCGCCCACCGAAAATAGCCAGGAACTGGGCCATGTTCGCCAGATAGACGATAACACTGGCGAGGGCACCGGCCACCGATGCGATCAGGATGTCCCGGTTGTAGACGTGGCTGAGCTCGTGACCGAGAACGCCGCGTAGCTCACGATCGTCCATAATCTCCATGATGCCCTCAGTGCAACAGACCGCCGCGTTTCGCGGGTTACGGCCGGTAGCGAAGGCGTTGGGCGCCCGGGTCGGGCTGAGGTACAGCCGCGGCATGGGCATCCGGGCATTGCGGGCGAGATCCCYGACGATCGCGTAGAGCCGGGGCTGCTCGACCTGCGTCACGGGATAGGCCCGCATGGCCCGCAGGGCTATCCGGTCAGAGAAGAAGTAGGCGAAGCCGTTCATACCGACCGCGAGCACGAGCGCGATGACCAGACCTCCGCGCCCGAACAGCGAACCCACCACGATGATGGCGGCGGACAGCACGCCCAGCAGCAGCGCGGTCTTCAGACCGTTGAAGTGGCGGTGTGGCATGGCGATCGAGTGTCCGTCCTGTCGAACCGGTACACCTGTCTCAACGCGACGGCGCTGGCCGAACGTTCCCGTCGGACGTGTGGCCGCYGCCCCCGACCCGTACGGCTGCCGGCCCGCGGCGGGCCTCGCCCGGTCGGTCGCCGGGCTCGTCCGGGACGGCTTCGCGCAGGCGTGCGACCACGGCCGGGGCGAGCAGCCCGACCCGTTCGAGCTCCTCCGCGGTGAAGATCGCCAATCGTCGGTACACGGCGGCGATCTGTGGATCCAGCCGGTCGAGCGCGGTCAGATGTGCCACGACGGTGCCGAGATCACCGCGTCGCACCGGTCCGGTCGACGCCGACCAGCCGTCGGTCAGGGTGTTCGCCAGCGATGCCCGCAGCAGCGGACCGAGCGCCGCGGCCGGATCCGGCACGCCCGCCGCGGCCAGCACCTCGCCGGCAGCTGCCACCAGGGTGGTCAGGAAGTTCCCGCCGAGCACGAGAGAGGCGTGGTAGAGATCCCGCCGGTCATCCGCGACGGGCAGAGCGATGCCGCCGACGTCGGTGACCAGGCGGCGGGCCAGCCCCTCGGCCACGGGATCGGCGGTGATCCCGAACGGGACACCGACGAGGAGACCGGAGTCCTCGATGATCCCCGGCAGGGTCATGATCGGATGAAGCGCGATACGGGCCGCGCCCACGTCACCGCCTGCCGCCAGGACGCCCAGGCCGTGGCGCCCACTGAGATGCACGAGTGTCCGGCCGGGTCCGACGGCTCCCGCCGCGACCAGGTCCGTGACGACCGGCCCGATCGCGTCATCGGGCACGGAGACGAGGAGGACCTCGGCCCGCCCGGCGACCTCGGCCACCCCGCCGACCCCCGCGTCCGGAAACAGGTTCACGGCCCTCGATCGGTGCCGCGGCGAGCGCACTCCCACGGCCACCACCGGATATCCGGCCGCTGCCAGAGCGAGGCCCAGCGCCGTGCCGGCCCGGCCCGGCCCGACGATTCCCACCTTCTCCCGCGGCCCGGCCTCCCGCGGCCCGGCACTCGCCGCCGTGGACGAAGGTGCGGCGTCGGGTCGACCGTCATCCGGGCCGCTCGCGGCATCCGACTGCTCGTGCGGGCGATGCGTCATGTCCCGATGCTCCCCGTTCCGGAGCCGGCCGMTTCCGAGGGGGCCGCCCCTGATACCTGACCACCCGCCGACCCCGGCCGCCCGCACAGCCAGCATGCCCCGATGCCGGGCCTCACCGGACATACAGCCACAAGCCACCAAATAGCTACAATCGGTAACATCGCGGATCGGGCCAGGTCGCCGGCAAGAGCGAGCTCACCACTCCGGGCGCCCKACGTAAAGATCACCCTGTCGATTCCCTGACAGGCCGGGCCTCCCCTGAAATTGTGGAAAGCATTACCGGAAGCGCATTGAACCGGATCCGGCCGATCACCTCCATCGGGCGGTACACCCCTTCTGACCRGCGATATCAGGGTCAAGACACGCCAGCCGGACGATCGCAACGACAAAGACTATATACGTAGAGTTGGCAAACAATCACCATACGGCGCGACGGCTACGGAGACCGAGGTCGATCGTCGATCGTCGACGAGGATGGAGCGATCGAACTCGGCGGCACGGTGCGCGCGCATCATTGATACGGCCGGTAGGCTGGAACGGTACCCGAGGAGGTCACTGAAGGTGTCAGAGCAGGTCAGGGAGAGGGAGACCCGCCGGCTCGACCGGGTCGTCRTGCGCTTCGCGGGYGACTCCGGCGACGGTATGCAGCTCACCGGAGAACAGTTCRCCAGCGAGACGGCAGCATTCGGCAATGACCTGTCGACGCTTCCGGACTTCCCTGCCGAAATCCGCGCCCCAGCCGRCACGCCGGCCGGTRTGTCCGGCTTCCAGCTACATTTTTCCGATCACGACATTCTCACCCCGGGTGACGCACCGGACGTACTGGTTGCAATGAACCCGGCGGCCCTGAAGGCGAATCTGAAGGATCTGCCGCCGGGGGCCAATCTCATTGTCAACACCGATGCATTCACCGGCGGCAACCTCAAGAAAGCCGGCTATACGACGGATCCGCTGACCGACGGCACGCTGGATGCCTACACGGTGCATCGGGTGCCGCTCACCTCGATGACCATCAACGCGGTGCACGCCGCCGAGGGTGTCGGCGCCGGGGTCAACAAGAAGGAGGCCGAACGAGCGAAGAACATGTTCGCCCTGGGCCTCATGAGCTGGCTGTACCACCGGCCGACCGAGAGCACCGTCGGCTTCCTGGAGAAGAAGTTCGCCAAACGGCCCGAGATCGCCGCGGCGAACGTCGCGGCCTTCCGTGCCGGCTTCAACTACGGCGAGACCACCGAGTCCTTCTCGGTCACCTACGAGGTGGCGCCGGCCCGGATGAAGGCTGGTACCTACCGACGGATCACCGGGAACACGGCATTGTCCTACGGTCTGATCGCCGCCGGCGAGCTGACCGGCCTGCCGGTGTTCCTCGGCTCCTACCCGATCACCCCGGCCTCGGACATCCTGCACGAGCTGAGCCGGCACAAGCGGTTCGGCGTGCGGACCTTCCAGGCCGAGGATGAGATCGCCGGCATCGGCGCCGCGCTCGGTGCCTCCTTCGGCGGATCACTCGGCGTGACGACGACCTCCGGCCCGGGTGTCGCGCTCAAAAGCGAGACCATCGGCCTCGCGGTCAGTCTCGAACTGCCGCTCGTGATCGTCGACATCCAGCGCGGCGGCCCGTCCACCGGCCTGCCCACCAAGACCGAACAGGCCGATCTACTCCAGGCGATGTTCGGCCGCAACGGCGAGGCTCCGGTTCCGATCGTCGCGCCGCGCTCCCCGGCGGACTGCTTCAACGCCGCGATCGAGGCCGCCCGCCTGGCTACCAAGTACCGCACGCCGGTGTTCCTGCTCTCCGACGGCTACCTGGCGAACGGCTCGGAGCCGTGGCTGCTGCCGACCCGCTCGGAGCTGCCGGACCTGAGCGTCGCCTTCGCCACCGAGCCGAACCACACCGGGCCGAAGGGGCCGGAGTTCTGGCCCTACCTGCGTGATCCGGAGACCCTCGCCCGGCCGTGGGCAGTCCCCGGCACGGCGGGCCTGGAGCACCGCATCGGCGGCATCGAGAAGTCGGACGGCCAGGGTGCCATCTCCTACGATCCGGCCAACCACGACCGGATGGTGCGGCTGCGCGCGGCGAAGATCGACGGTATCGCGAACGATGTCGCGCCACTGGAGGTGGAGGACCCGTCCGGGCAGGCCCGGCTGCTCGTCCTCGGCTGGGGCTCCACCTACGGCCCGATCGCGGCCGGCTGCCGCCGGGTCCGCGCCAAGGGCATGCACGTCGCTCAGGCACACCTGCGTCATCTCAACCCCTTCCCCGCCAACACCGGGGACATCCTGCGGTCGTATGACAAGGTGCTGATTCCCGAGATGAACCTCGGGCAGCTAAGGACCCTGATCCGGGCCGAGTACCTCGTCGACGCGATCGGCTACAACCAGGTTCGCGGGCTGCCCTTCAAGGCCGCGGAGCTGGCGGGCGTCTTGGAGGACGTGATCAACCAGTGACCGTCACGACGAATCGCAGCGRCATCAGTAACCGGCTGCTCGACCTGGTGCCGGCCGCGCCGGCCCAGCAGAGCCGCAAGGACTTCACCTCCGACCAGGAAGTGCGGTGGTGCMCGGGATGTGGCGACTACGCCATTCTCGCCACCGTCCAGGGGTTCCTGCCTGATCTCGGGGTGGCCCGGGAGAACATCGTCTTCATCTCCGGAATCGGCTGTTCCTCACGGTTCCCGTACTATCTGCAGACGTACGGGATGCACTCCATTCACGGCCGGGCACCGGCGATCGCCACCGGGCTCGCCGCCTCCCGTCCCGACCTRTCGGTCTGGGTCGTCACCGGGGACGGCGACGCCCTGTCGATCGGTGGGAACCACCTGCTGCACGCGCTGCGCCGCAACGTCAACCTGAAGATCCTCATGTTCAACAACCGGATCTACGGACTGACGAAGGGGCAGTACTCCCCCACGTCCGAGATCGGCAAGATCACCAAGTCGACGCCGTTCGGCTCGCTGGACCGGCCGTACAACCCCGTGTCGCTGGCGCTGGGGGCGGAGGCCACGTTCGTCGGACGGTCCATCGACTCCGACCGGGCGCACCTGACCTCGGTGCTGCGCGCGGCCGCGGAGCACCCCGGCACCGCCTTCGTGGAGATCTTCCAGAACTGCAACATCTTCAACGACGGCGCCTTCGACCCGCTCAAGGACCGGACCAGCCGGGACGACGTGACGCTGAAGCTGGCCCACGGCGAGCCCCTCGTCTTCGGCACCGAGGGCGACAAGGCCATTCGACGGGCGCCGGACGGCAGCCTCGAGGTGGTCCCGGYGGGCAGCCCGGACGTCCTCGTCCACGACGCCTGGGCGGCCGATCCGAGCCAGGCGTTCGCGCTGTCCCGGCTCACCGGTGACTCGCACGGCGTCACCCCGATCGGCATCTTCCGCGACGTCGACGCGCCGACCTACGACGAGGCGTTGAACGCCCAGATCGCCGACGCCAAGACCCGCCAGGGCGACGGGGACCTGATGTCGCTGGTCGCTGGTGGGGAGACCTGGACCATCGAGTGATCTGAAAGCCGTCCGCTGATCTGATCAGCACTCCACAGCCCGTGGCCCGGCCGGCCGGGGCGTGCGCGCGGCCCCGCGCCCCAGACGGCCGGGCAGAGCCCGCATTACCACAGAACTATGTCATTGATAATGCTGCTTGGCAGCTATCTGCCGGGGAGTGCGCCACTCCGGCACCTTCCGGTAAGGTGACATCGCGCGTGGGGGTGCCGTGTGGCCCGGGGGGGCTCACAACACCGATGCAGCCGGAGGCGCAGTGCGGGTTCATCGAGMCCTATGCCCGCGGTCCGTGGCGAGTCCGCGTTCGCCCAGGGGCACCATCAACATGACCGTTCCGATCACGGCCGGTCGCGCCGGGCAACCCCGCGGCTCGGTCGGCGTCGTCGTCCGGACCGCTCCCGGAGGTCGCCGTGGGTAATCATTCGGCCGGTCGGCATTCACGCCAGCGCCAGGGAGCCGCCAGGCAGGCCACCGGCCGCCATTCGGCCGCGGCGCCGACGACCTCCACCGCGGCGGCCGCGTCGTTCCCACCGCCGACCCCGCCACGGCCCCCGGTCGCCCCACCCGGCGAGCTCGACACGATTACCGGCCCGCTGTCGGTGAGCACCTCCGCCCGCCGGGCCCGGGAGGCCACGGCCAGYCGGGTCGGCGATGCCGCCCAGCGTCGCCGGCCGCTGGACACGCTGTCCCGGACCGGCCGGCCACGGTTCGCCACGACAGCCACGACAGCCGCCGCCGGGGTGCAAGCCGGCGGCACCCTCGGCACCCTCTACAATCCCTTCCACGTTCCCGGGCCCGCCTCCCCCGCCGCGAGCCACCGGCCCGCCGACGTCCATCCGACGAACCCGTCCGCCGGGAGCCCCGGCCGGATGCCCGGCGCGCACCGGGCACCAGCCGATCGGCGAAGCAGCGGGCGGGTGCGGCTCGCCGCGGCGGGAACCGTCTCGCTCGCCGGGCTGTCCGCGCTGGTCGCCGGCGTAGCCCTGGGCGGCGATCCGACGGGCGCCACGACCGGCCCGAACGCCGGCGAGGCGCCTCGGGTCCAGTACACGGGCGGGACCGCCTTCGGTTCCTCCCAGACGCAGGCCTCCCGCGACCGTCCGCAGGCCGCCTTGCCCACTCCGTCCCAGGCGCTGCTGGCGCCGAGCACGAGCCAGTCCGGCCTGGGCGCCCACCCCGGTAGTCCGTCCGGGCGGTCAGGTTCCTCCCACGCCACCGGCGAGGCCTATCTGGGCCCCGGCACCTCGCCGATCCCGATCGTGCCACTGACGCCGCGGGACGAGCTCAGCTCACCCAGCACGAGCCCCACCGACCTGCGTACCATCGCGCCCAGTCCGACGGAGAGCGCCGGCGCGGCCACGACATCGCCGTCGCCGACCGACTCGTGGCCGTGGGGCGACCCGACCCCCTCAACGAGCCCGACGCCGACTTCGGCCGGTGGCTCCCTGCCGTTCCATCCAACGCCGATCGACGTCACTCCGCTGCTCGAGACATTCTTCGATACGCAGACCGGTGCCACGAAGGGCCACGCCGACCCAGYCAGAACCACATACACCTGTACGCAGTCCGCGAGCACCGCCACGGCGGCGGTCGCGTCGGGACACTGACCCAGGACGACCTGGCGACCTCGCGACCTGGCCGGATCTCACCAGATGCGGCCAGGTCGCCGGATTTCCGGGCGCTCCCCACACCACGCTCAGCCGGTGCGGTCAACCACGAAGTCCGCGAGGGACTCCAAGGCGGTCTTCGCCGGGTTGTCCGGCAACGACGCGAGGCATTCCCGCGCCCGGCTCGACCAGGAGATAAGTTCCGCCCGGGCCCGGGCCATGCCCACGTGGCCGCGTAGCAGATCGAGAGCCTCGCCCACCCGGTCCTCCGTGTTCCCGTCGCCGGGGGCGAATCCGGTGGTGRTGAGCTCCCGGAGCCGTCCCGCCGCCCGGTCGTCGGCCTGCAGCGCGTAGAGCACCGGCAGGGTCGGGATTCCCTCCCGCAGATCCGTGCCGGGCGTCTTGCCGGAGTCCACCGGGTCCGAGGCAACGTCGATGATGTCGTCGGACAGCTGGAAAGCCACCCCGAAAAGCTCCCCGAAGGTCGCGAGGGTATCGACGGTGATCGGGTCCGCGCCCGCCAGCATGGCACCGAGCCGACCCGAGGTCGCGATCAGCGAGGCGGTCTTGTCCGTGATGACCCGCAGATAGTGCTCGACCGGGTCCTGCCCGGGCGCCGGGCCCACGGTCTCCCGGATCTGCCCCTCGCACAGGGTCGCGATCGTCCGGGCGAGGATGCGGGTCGCCTCCGGGCCGAGGTCCRCCGTGATGTCGGAAGCGCGGGCGAACAGGTAGTCCCCGGTGAGGATGGCGACCGTGTTCGTCCACCGCGTGTTCGCGGAGGCCGCTCCCCGCCGCCGCGGCGCCTCGTCCATCACGTCGTCGTGGTAGAGCGTCGACAGATGGGTGAGTTCGATCGCCACCGCCGCCGGCACCACGCCGACGGCCTCGGGATCGGCGAACTGCGCCGCCAGCAGCACGACGATCGGACGGAAACGTTTCCCCCCCGCGTCGACAAGATGGCGGGAGGTCTCGGTCACGAAGGCGGATTCGCTGCGCACCGACTCGCGCAGCAGATCCTCCACCCGGGCGAGACCCACCCGCACGGCCTTTTCCAGATCAGGATCGGTCCTGATCCCCACGACGTCCAGCCCGATRGCGCTCATACCACCGTCAGCGTACGAAGCCGGACGTCGCGGCGGTCGTCGCGAGGTCCAGGAGTGGCTGTGGCGCTACTCCCAGTACAAGAGTAGCCACGGTACCGATGGCGACCGCGGCGAAGGTCAGCGTCGGGCGGGTCACCACCACCGGTCCCTCGGCAAGCGGCTCGGAGAAGAACATCAGCACGATGACCCGCACGTAGAAGAAGGCGGCGATGGCGCTGCACACCAGTGCAACGACTACCAGCGGGGTGGCGTCCCCGGCGATCGCGGCCTGGAACACCGCGAACTTCCCGGTGAACCCGCTCGTCAGCGGGATCCCCGCGAGCGCGAGCAGCAGGAACGAGAACGTCCCGGCCAGCAGGGGCGAGGTCCTGYCGAGCCCCCGCCACTGGGACAGGTCGCCGGCCTCGCCGTCGCCGGTACGGACCAGGGAGACCACGGCGAAGGCGGCGATCGTCGTGAAGCCGTAGGTCACCAGGTAGAACATCGAGCCGCGCAGGCCGTCGGTGTTGGTGCCGGCGAGGCCCACCAGCAGGAACCCGGCGTGCGCGATCGCCGAGTAGGCCAGCATACGCTTGATGTCACGCTGGGTCAGGGCGAGCACCGCGCCGACCACCATGGTGAGGATGGCGATCGTCCACAGGATTGGTCGCCAGTCCCAGCGCAGCCCTCCGAAGGCGACGTAGAAGACCCGCAACAGGGCACCGAACGCGGCGACCTTCGTCCCCGCCGCCATGAACGCGGTAACCGGCGTCGGCGAGCCCTGGTAGACGTCCGGCGTCCAGGAGTGGAACGGCACGGCGCCGATCTTGAAGAACAGCCCCACCGCCAGCAGCGCGAGCGACAGATAGAGGTAGGTGTCGTTCGCACCGGCGTTGCTGACCGCGTCCGCGACCGCCCCGAGCTCCACGCTRCCGGCAAATCCGTAGGCGAACGCGACGCCGTAGAGGAAGAAGGCCGAGGAGAACGCCCCGAGCAGGAAGTACTTCATCGCCGCTTCCTGCGACAGCAGCCGACGGCGCCGGGCGAGCCCGGCCAGCAGGTACAGCGGCAACGAGAGGATCTCCAGCGCCACGAACATCACTAGCAGGTTGTTCGAGGCGACGAAGAGCATCATCCCGGTGACCGAGAAGACCATCAGCGGATACGCCTCGGTCTGCACGTCTGCCGAGGTCTGCTGCGCCGTCGATCCCTTCGAGCCCGGGGTGATCGCGGCCGAGGCCACAATAGCCCCGCCGGACGAGTCAAGCTGGCGTTCGGCCACCAGCAGCACCGACAGCAGGGCGAAGACCAGGATCGTGCCCTGCATGAACAAGGTCGGCGCGTCGATCGCCAGCGCACCGGAGGCGAGGATGGCCTGCCGGCCGTGCAGCACCGCCACGGCCACGAGCGCGGCGACGAAGCCCGCACCCGCCAGGATCGGTTGGAAGGTCCGCCGGGCCCGCTTCGTGGCGAAGGCGTCGACGAGCACCCCGACGAGCGCGACCCCGAACACGATCAGGATCGGGCTGAGCGAGGAGTACTCGATCGACGGCGGTGTGATCATCGGGTTCGATCCCTGCGCCAGGAGAAGGTCGGGTGTGGCGCTCACGAGTGGCCTCCGGACTCCGCGGCCACCGAGTGCGTCGGAGCCGGGTCAGACTTGCCGATATCGGCGTAGGTCGCCGTCACCGTCGGCGTGATGATGTCGAGCAGCGGCTTGGGGTAGACCCCGAGCGCGACGATGAGCGCGACCATCGGGGCGACGACGAGCTTCTCGCGCAGGCTGAGGTCGACCAGGACCTTGTTCTCCTCGTGCACCACCGGTCCGGTCATCGTCCGCTGGTAGAGGTACAGGATGTAGATCGCGGCCAGCACGATGCCGGTGGTCGCGACGATCGCCAGCGGCCTGTTCCGGGTGAACGTCCCCACCAGCACCAGGAACTCGCTGACGAAGCTGTTCGTTCCAGGCAACGCCAACGACGACAGTCCGGCGACGAGGAACACCCCGGCAAGCACCGGCGTCACCCTGGCCAGGCCGCCGTAAGCACCGACGTCACGAGTGCCGCGGCGCGCCACCAGGAAGCCCACGACCATGAAAAGCAGGCCGGTGGACAGGCCGTGGTTGACCATGTAAAGCACCGCGCCGCTGCCCGCCTGGGAGGTGAAGGCGAAGGTGCCCAGCGCGATGAAGCCGAAGTGGGCCAGCGAGGTGTAGGCGACCAGCCGTTTCATGTCCCGCTGCCCGATGGCGAGCAGGGCGCCGTAGAAGATGCCGATCACCGCCAGACCAAGCACCAGCGGGGCGAAGTAGTCGGCCGCGTCGGGAAACAGCGGGATGCAGTACCGGATCAGTCCGAACGTGCCCACCTTGTCCAGCACCCCGACCAGCAGCACCGCGCCGCCGGTGGGCGACTGCGCGCCGGCGTCGGGCAGCCAGGTGTGGAACGGGAACAGGGGGGCCTTGATGGCGAACGCCAGGAAGAAACCGAGGAACAGCAGCTTCTGCACCCCGGGGGTGATGTCCATCTGCCGCAGGGTGGCGAAGTCGAAGGTTCCGCTGCCGAGGTTGTCGGCGGAGACGACGTACAGTCCGATCACGGCAGCGAGCATCAGCAGGCCGCCAAAGAGGCTGTAGAGCAGGAACTTGACCGCCGCGTAGGAGCGCTGGGCCTGCTCCCGGACCGGGCCGTAGCTCCCGATGAGAAAGTACATCGGGATGAGCATCGCCTCGAAGAAGACGTAGAACAGGAAGACGTCGGTAGCGGCGAACACGCCGATCATCCCGGCCTCCAGCGCCAGCAGCAGCGCGAAGAACGCCGGGACCGACCGCCTGCTCCGCGTCCCGGCGCCGTCCACCCCGGCGCCGTCCACCCCGACGGCGGCCGCGCCGACGGCGGCCGCGCCGGTCGGATCCGTCGCACCGGTCGTCCCGCCATCCGCGCCTGCCTCGTCCCAGGACGCCAGGACCACGACCGGCACCAGCAGCGCGGCAAGCAGGATCAGCACCAGCGAGATGCCGTCGGCCCCCACCGAGTAGGAGATGCCGAAGGTTTTGATCCAGTCGTAGGACTGGGCGAACTGGAAGCCGGCCTTGTCCGGGTTGTAGGCCGCGGTCGCAAGGACCGCGAGCACCAGAACCGCCAGCGAGAGCCCGAGGGTGAGCTGCTTGGCGAGGGTCGACAGCCGGCGGGGCAGAGCGGCGACGACCACCGCACCCGCGGCCGGGACGATCAACATGATCGTCAACCAGGGGACTGTGTGCATGTCAGCCCGCCCTCACCAGCAGCAGCGCGCCGACCACGAGGACGGCACCTCCCAACATCGACAGAGCGTAGGACCGGACGAAGCCGGTCTGGAGGCGGCGCATCCGCCCCGACAGGCCGCCGATGGCGGCGGCGCTGCCCCGCACGAGCCCGTCAACGCCGACGAGGTCCAGCCAGACCAGGAAACGGGTCAGGTACTGGCCGGGCCGCATCGCGACGGTCTCGTTGAAGGTGTTCGCGAACAGGTCGTGACGGGCGGCGACGGTGGCCAGGGTGACCTCGGAGTCCGGCGGGGCCGTCGCCTCGACCGGGCGCAGCTGGTAGCGCACATAGGCCCCGGCAAAGCCGCCGGCGGTGACCACCAGCGTGAGCAGGGTGAGGACGAGCGGCGAGAAGGTGTGGACACCCTCGACCCCCGCCCCGGCGACCGGTTCGAGCCAGTCCTGCAGCGAATGGCCGAGGACGAACAGGCCACCGGCGAGGAGCGAGCCGACGGCCAGCAGGATCATCGGACCGGTCATCGACCCCGGGGACTCGTGCGGATGCCGAGCGTGCTCGCCCTCCGTCGTCCAGCGCGGCCTGCCGTGGAAGGTCATCAGAAACAGGCGGGACATGTAGAAGGCGGTGATGCCCGCGCCCAGCAGCGCGATCGAGCCGAGCAGGTATCCCGACGTCCCGCCCTTGTCGAAGGCGGTCTCGATGATCCGGTCCTTGGTGAAGAAGCCGGAGAACCCGGGGAACCCGATGATCGCCAGGTAGCCGACACCAAAGGTCACCCAGGTGATCTTCATATACCGCCAGAGCCCGCCGTAGTGACGCAGGTCCTGGTCGTCATTCATCGCGTGGATCACCGAGYCGGATCCGAGGAACAGACCGGCCTTGAAGAAGCCGTGGGCGAGYAGGTGCATGATGCCGATCGCGTAGCCGGCCGGTCCCAGCCCCACCGCGAGGAACATGTACCCGATCTGGCTGACTGTCGAGTAGGCCAGCACCTTCTTGATGTCATCGTAGGCACAGCCGATGACGCAGCCGATCAGGATCGTGACCGCCCCGATGATCACCACGACGGTACGGGCGGCCTGCGTCTCGTTGAAGATCGGCCCGGCCCGCACGATGAGATAGACCCCGGCGGTGACCATGGTCGCCGCGTGGATGAGCGCGGAGATCGGGGTCGGGCCCTCCATGGCGTCCGGCAGCCAGGCCTGCAACGGGAACTGGCCGGACTTGCCGCACGCAGCGAGCAGGAGCAGCAGCGCGATCGCGGTGATCGTGCCGTAACCGATGACGCCCGCGGCGGCCGAGCCGAACACGTCGGCGTAGCTCGTCGACCCGACGGTGGCGAACATGAACATGATCGCGAGCRCCAGCCCGACGTCCCCGACCCGGTTCATGTAGAAGGCCTTGTTCGCCGCGGTGGCGGCGGCCGGCTTGTACTCCCAGAACTTGATGAGYAGGAAGGACGACAGCCCGACCAGCTCCCAGCCGGCATAGAGCGACAGGAAGTTGTCGCCCAGGACGAGCAGCAGCATCGACGCCAGGAAGAGGTTCATGTAGGCGAAGAACTTCCGCCGGGCCGGGTCGTGCGCCATGTAGCCGATCGAGTAGATGTGGATCAGTGTCCCGACCCCGGTGATCAGCAGCACGAAGACGACCGAGAGCTGGTCGACCAGCAGACCGACGTCCACCCGGAAACCGTTGACCGGAATCCAGGAGTACAGCTGCTGGGACAGCGCCCGGTCGTCACCGGGGCGGTCGAGCAGGCCGGCGAACAGCACCAGACCGATCACGAAGCTGGCGGCGGAGGTCAGTGTGCCGAGCAGATGCCCGAACCCGTCGGTCCGCCGACCGCCGAGCAACAGCACCGCGGCTCCGGCCAATGGAAGCGCGATGAGCAGCCAGGTCAGCGAGAAGACCCMCGACGCGGCCGCATAATGGATCTTGCTGCCGCCATGTTCGGCGGCAGCGAGCAGAAGCGGGTCAGCGTTCATCGCGACTCCGCCGCGGATGCCATTGGCGATAATGCGTCACTGCAGTGTCGTCCGTTCTTCCGTGGCCGACGGCCGGTCGCAGCCGCGTTCCGGCGGCGGGAGCGGACCGGAGAGTCCACCCGACCCGGTCCGCGGTGGGAGTGCTGGTCAAGATCTGGTGCTCGCGCTCGTACTCGTGCTTGGCTGGGATCTAGTACTTCAGCAGGTTCACGTCATCCACCGACGCCGAGCGACGGGTTCGGAAGATGCTGAGGATGATGGCCAGGCCGATGACGACCTCGGCCGCGGCGACGACCATGACGAAGAAGGCCATGATCTGCCCGTCGAGGGTCCCGTGAATGCGGGAGAACGTGACCAGGGTCAGGTTCACGGCGTTGAGCATGAGCTCCACCGACATGAACACGACGATCGCGTTGCGCCGGACGAGGACCCCGACCGTGCCGATGGTGAACAGTAGCGCGGAGAGGATCAGATAGTTCGCGGGGTTCATCGACCGTCCCCCTTACCGGCGCCGACGGGCGCCGAGCCGTCCGCGTCCCGGGAGATGCCGCCGCCCGGCTCGTCGGGCGTCCCGGGGACGCCCCCGATGCCCGAGGCGCGCCCGCCGCCCGGCAACAGCCCTAGCGTGTCGGCGGAGTCATGCCGGGCGAAGACGCCCGGCCCGGGCAACGGGGTGACCTGACGGCCCTCGGTGAAGCGCCGCCGCATCCACTCCCGCTGGCTGATCCGGCCGCCTTCACGTTCCCGGTGGCCGAGGACCATCGTGCCGATCGCGGCGACGACGAGCAGCGCCGAGATCGCCTCGAAGACGAAGACGTAGTCGGTGAACAGCAGACGGCCGATCGCCTGGACGTTGCCGCCGGTGTTCGCCTCGGACAGGCCCTTGGCGCTCCCRCCGTCGATCGCCGAACCGATCGGGAAGGCCAGCAGGCCCGCGAAGCCGAGGCCGAAGACGATCGCGCCGAGGCGCTGACCACGGATGGTCTCCACCAACGAGTCGGACGAGTCGACCCCGACGAGCATCAGCACGAACAGGAACAACACCATGATCGCGCCCGCGTAGACGATGATCTGCACAAACCCGAGGAACGGTGCCTCCTGAATCAGGTAGAACACCGCGACGCAGAACAGGTTGGCCACCAGCAGCAACGCCGAGTGCACGGCGCTGCGGACCATCACCATGCCGAGTGCGGCCAGCACCGCGACCGGCGAGAGAATCCAGAAGGTCGCGGCCTCACCGGTGGAGGTGCTGGTGATGTCCCCCGCCGCGGCGAGGATCTCGTGGTTCATCGTGGTCGCTCCGAACCGGCGCCGTGGGCGGGAACCTCATCCGCCCGGGAGTGCTCGCCCGCCGTCCGCCGGGCAATGACGTCTGCTGCCTCCAGCTCCGCGGCCTGYCCCGCGACCTGCTCTTGCCCCGAGGCCTGCCAGGGCAGCGGGGCGTCGGGGTCGCGAGTGTAGTAGTCGGTCTCGCTGGAGCCGAGCCGCATCGGATGCGGCGGCGCCTCCATACCCTCGCGCAGCGGAGCGAGCAGCTGTTCCTTGGTGAAGATCAGATCCTGTCGGCTGTCGTCGGCGAGCTCGTAGTCGTTGGACATCGTCAGCGCCCGGGTGGGGCAGGCCTCGATGCACAGCCCGCACAGGATGCACCGCAGGTAGTTGATCTGGTAAACGCGGCCGTACCRCTCGCCCGGGGAGTACCGCTCGGCCTCGGTGTTGTCCGCGCCCTCGACATAGATCGCATCGGCCGGGCACGCCCAGGCGCACAGCTCGCACCCGACACACTTCTCCAGGCCGTCGGGATGCCGGTTGAGCTGGTGACGGCCGTGGAAACGCGGAGCGGTCTCCTTTTTTTCCTCCGGGTACTGCTCGGTCGTCGGCTTCTTGAACATCGTCCCGAAGGTGACGCCGAACCCCTTGTACGGGTCGAGGATCCCCATGACTCAACGCTCCTGACGCGGACCGGGGTCCGCGGGGATGACAGTGGACGACCCATTGGCCGAGGCACCGGCGGACACCGCCGGACGACCCCGTCCAGCGGCCTGCGGTGGGGGGGGCCACGGGATGCGGTCGAGGCTCGGCGCCTCGGCCAGCTTGCGCTGCTCGGCCTCCTCCAGCTCCCGTTGGTGCCTCGCGCCGCCGGGATCGATGRGCGCGACGATCAGCAGGATGCCGACGACCACGCCAAACCCGACGAGCCAGGGCGTGCGGTCGTCCACGTGCTTCTGGTAGACGCGGAAGGTCGCGACGGCCAGCACCCAGACCAGACCGACCGGGATGAGCACCTTCCAGCCGAAGCTCATGAACTGGTCGTACCGCAGCCGCGGCAGCGTCCCGCGCAGCCAGATGAAGAAGAACAGGAACGCCAGCAGCTTGAGGACGAACCAGATCAGCGGAACCCAGCCGGAGTTCAGACCGGACAGGCCGGGGATGGGCGGAGGCTGCCAGCCCCCGAGGAACAAGGTCGTCGCGATCGCCGAGACGGTGACCATGTTGATGTACTCGGCCAGGAAGAAGAACGCGAACTTGATGGAGCTGTACTCGGTGTGGAACCCGCCGACCAGTTCGCCCTCGGCCTCGGGGAGGTCGAAGGGGGTCCGGTTCGTCTCGCCGACCATCGAGATGCAGTACAGGACGAACGACGGCACCAGCACGATGTACCAGCGACCCGACTGGCCCGCCACGATGCCGGAGGTCGACAGCGTGCCGGCGTAGATGAACACCGCGACGAACGCGAGCCCCATCGCGACCTCGTAGGAGATGATCTGCGCGGCCGAACGCAGCGAGCCGAGCAGCGGGTAGGTGGACCCGCTCGACCAGCCCGACAGAATGAGCCCGTAGACGCCGAGGGAGGCGGCTGCCAGCAGGTAGAGCACGCTCACCGGCAGGTCCGCCAGTTGCAGCGTGGTCCGCTCCCCGAAGATCGAGACCTCCGGGCCGAAGGGGATCACCGCGAAGGCGAGGAACGCCGGCACCGCGGAGACGATCGGCGCCAGGATGAAGATCGGCTTGTCGGCGAGTACCGGGATGAGGTCTTCCTTGAGCATCAGCTTGGCGCCGTCGGCGAGGCTCTGCAGCCAGCCCCTCGGGCCGTGGCGGTTCGGGCCGACCCGCTGCTGCATCTTCGCGACGACCTTGCGCTCGAACACGATCGCGAACAGCGTCATCAGCAGCAGGAAGGCGAACACCGCCACGGCCTTGAGCAGGATCAGCCAGAACGGGTCGTCGGCGAACGCGTGCAGGTCCGGATCCGCGGCCGCGGCCCAGACGAGCGTGGACGGGGTGGCGCTCATGCGCGGCCTCCGGGAGTGTCGTCCCCGGCGGGGGTGCCGTCCTCGGCAGGGGGATCGTCCTCGGCGGGGCCCACCCGGACGAGGACCCCGGCGTCCCCGGCGAGCGCCCGGCGCACGTGCGAGCCCGGCGAGTGGGTCGGCACCCAGACCACCCGGTCGGGCATCGCCGTGACCTCGACGGGCAGGGTGATCGAGCCACGGGAGGCCGTGATGGTCACCCGTCTCCCGGCCACGGCGCCGATCTCGGCGGCGGTCGCGGCGGACAGGCGGGCCACCGCCGGGCGCGCGGTGCCCGCCAGGTAGGGCTCGTCGGCCTGCAGAGCGCCGTCGTCGACGAGCTGGTGCCAGGTCGCGAGCACCGCCTCACCCACCCCCGCGACGGGCGGCTCGGCGATCGGCTCCGACGGTGCGGGCACCCGGCTCACGCCGTCGCCGGCCCGACCCAGGGCGCGCAGCTCGCGGGCGGCCGCGCCGGCGTCGGGCAGGCCGAGGTCGAGGCCCATCTCGGCGGCAAGCAGGTGCAACACCCGGACGTCTGGCAGGGCCGGGGTGTCCAGGGCCCGCTGGAACGGTCGCAGCCGGCCCTCCCAGTCGACGAACGAGCCGGCCTTCTCCGCCACCGGGGCGATGGGCAGAACCACGTCCGCGACCTCGGCGATCGACGACCGGCGCAGCTCGATCGAGACGCAGAACGGCATCCGGGCGAGCGTCGCGAGCGCACTCGCCGGATTCGGCAGGTCCTCCGCGTCAACGCCGGCGACGATCATCCCGTCGAGCCGCCCGGCCGCGGCGGCAGCCAGCATGCCGTCGGTGTCGCGGCCGGGCGCGCCGGGCAGCGGACCCCCCCAGACCTCCTCGACCTCGGCGCGCCCGGCGGCATCCGTGACCGGGCGACCGCCGGGCAGCAGCGAGGGAAGCAGTCCGGCCGAGACCGCGCCGCGGTCACCGGCCCGCCGCGGAACCCAGGCGAGCGAGGCACCCGTCGCCTCGGCCAGCCGGACGGCCGCGGACAGGGCCCCGGGGAACTCCGCGGCCCGCTCGCCCACCAGGATCACCGCCCCCGGCGCCCGCAGGGCCCGCGTGGTCGGTGCTTCCGGCCCGCCCCGGTCGGGGGCGGCGAGCGCGTCGAGGACGGCCGCCTCCTCGCCCGGCCGCGTCGGCACGAGGGTGCCGGCGAGCTTGGTCAGCCCCCGGCTCGCCAGGGGGGCGAGCGCGTGCACGGCCGCGGCGTGCTTGTCCACGGCCTTACGCAGCCGCAGGAAGACGATGGGCGACTCCTCCTCCGGTTCGAAGGCCACCAGGAGCACGGCCGGGGCGGCCTCGAGATCGGCGTAGGTGACGCCGATGCCGGTACCGGCGACGGCATACCCGAGGAACTGCTCCTCCTCGGCGGAGTGCGGCCGGGCCCGGAAGTCCACGTCGTTGCTGGCCAGCGCCACCCGGGTGAACTTCGCGTAGGCGTAGGCGTCCTCGCGGGTCAGCCGCCCGCCGGTGAGCACCCCGACCCCGCGCCGGTCCCGGCACTCGGCCAGCCCCCGCGCGGCGTACTTGAGCGCCTCGCTCCAGGAGACCGGGACGAGCTGCCCGGTGTCGTCGTCGCGGATCAGCGGGGTGGTGAGCCGATCGGCCGCGCGCGCGTAGGTGAAGGCGAACCGGCCCTTGTCGCAGTTCCACTCCTCGTTCACCGCCGGGTCGTCGCCGGCGAGGCGACGGGTCACCCTGCCCCGGCGGTGGTCGGTGCGCAGGGAGCAGCCCGACGCGCAGTGCTCGCACGCCGTGGGCGTGGAGACCAGGTCGAAGGGCCGGGCCCGGAAGCGGTAGGCGGCGCTGGTCAACGCCCCCACTGGGCAGATCTGCACGGTATTGCCGGAGAAGTAGGAGGAGAACGGCTGCCCGTCGCTCACCGCGACCTGCTCGGCGGCGCCCCGCTCGAACAGCTCGATGAACGGGTCCCCGGCGATCTGGGCGGAGAACCGGGTGCAGCGGGCACACAGCACGCAGCGCTCCCGGTCCAGCAGGATCTCGGTGGAGATCGCCAGCGGCTTCGGGTACACCCGCTTGGTCTCCTTGAACCGGGAGACCGCGCCGCCGTTCGCCATCGACTGGTTCTGCAGCGGGCACTCGCCGCCCTTGTCGCAGATCGGGCAGTCGAGCGGATGGTTGAGGAGCAGGAACTCAAGCGTGCCGGCCTGGGCCTTGCGGGCGACCGGCGAGGTCAGCTGGGTCTTCACGACCATGTCGGCGGCCACCGTCGTGGTGCAGGAGGCGACCGGCTTGCGCTGGCCCTCCACCTCGACGATGCACTGCCGGCAGGCTCCGACGGGGTCGAGGAGCGGATGGTCGCAGAACCGCGGGATCTCGATGCCGAGCAGCTCGGCCGCGCGGATGATGAGGGTGCCCTTGGGCACGCTCACCGACAGCCCGTCGATGGTGAGGGTGATGAGGTCGGGTGCGGCCGGCTGGGCCGGCTCGGAGGCGCGAGGCCTGGATGGGGCGACGGTCATRATGGTCAGTGCGCTCCCGCGTAGGCACCCGGGGCGGACGCGGGCGAGCCGTCGCCGGCCGTGGCGTCTCCCGGGGTGGGGTTCGGCTTCGTGGTCACCGCACTCACCGGGATGAACTCGTCCCGGAAGTACTTGATCCCCGAGACGATCGGGGAGGTGGCCCCGTCGGCCAGCGCGCAGAATGCCCGGCCGAAGATGTTGTCGCAGGCGTCGACGAGGGTGTCCACGTCCTCGGCGTCGCCTTGGCCCCGTTCCATCCGGGACAGGATCTGCACCATCCAGGTGGTGCCCTCGCGGCACGGAGTGCACTTGCCGCACGACTCGTGCGCGTAGAACTGGGTGAGCCGGCGGACGACCTTGAGCATGTCGACCGTGTCATCCATGATCATGAGTGYGGCCGTGCCAAGCAGCGACCCGGCCTCCTGCATGCCCTCGAAGTCGAGCGGCGCGTCGAGGTGCTCGGCGGTCAGCATCGGAGTGGACGACCCGCCCGGGGTCCACGCCTTGAGCCCGTGACCGCCCCGCACGCCGCCGGCCAAGTCGAGCAGCTCCCGCAGCGTGGTGCCCATCGGGGCCTCGTACTGGCCGGGCCGGGTCACGTGCCCGGACAGGCTGTAGATCTTCGGCCCCGGCGAGCGCTCCCGGCCCATTGACCGGAACCAGTCCACGCCGTAGTTCACGATGTACGGCACCGACGCGATCGTCTCGACGTTGTTGACCACCGTCGGGGAGGCGTACAGGCCGTGCGTCGCGGGGAACGGCGGGCGCAGCCGCGGCTGGCCGCGACGGCCCTCCAGGGAGTCGAGCAGGGCTGTCTCCTCGCCGCAGATGTAGGCGCCCGCGCCGGAGTGCACGACGAGGTCGAGGTCGAAGCCGCTGCCGAGGATGTCCCGGCCGAGGTAGCCGGCCCGGTAGGCCTCGGCCACGGCGGCCTGCAGCCGACGGGCCGCGTGGATCAGTTCGCCGCGCAGGTAGACGAACGCCCGGCCGGCCCGCACCGCGTAGGCCGCGATGATGATCCCCTCGATGAGCGAGTGCGGGTCCGCCATCATCAGCGGCGCGTCCTTGCAGGTGCCCGGCTCCCCCTCGTCGGCGTTGATGACGAGGTAGTGCGGCCTGCCGTCGCCCTGCGGGATGAAGCCCCACTTCATCCCGGTGGGGAAGCCGGCGCCGCCGCGCCCCCGCAGCCCGGAGTCCTTCACCAGCTTGATGAGGTCGTCCGGGGCCATCGCGAAGGCGGTGCGCAGCGCGGTGTAGCCGTCGAGGCGGGTGTAGGTCTCGATCGTCCACGACTCCGGCGTGTTCCAGCGCCGGGTGAGGACCGGGGTGACGGGCATTGTCAGCTCCCCTTCCGTTCCGAGGAGGCCGGGGTCGTCGGCGCTGGAACCACCGCGGGCGGCGGCCCGGCAGGCGGTGGGGCGGCGGGCCGCGGCGCCGCCGCGTCGGCCACCACGCCGTGGGTGACCAGCGGCGCGGGCGCCTGCTCGGCGCTCCAGCCGGCCGCCTCGGCCACGAGGAGACCCACGACCGACGGCTCGCCGACCCCCGGGCCCGCGACGCCCTCCGGTCTCGGATCGCCGAACCCGGCGAGCTGGCGGGAGACCTCGGCGAACGAGCACAGCGGACCGCCGCGGGTCGGCGCCGGCCGCCGCCCCGCTCGCAGGTCCTCGACGATCGCCTGGGCGGAGTCGGGGTCGACCTGGTCGTAGAACTCGTAGTTCACCGTCATGACCGGTGCGTAGTCGCAGGCCGCGAGGCACTCGGCGTGCTCGAGGGTGATCGACCCGTCCGGCGTCGTCTCGTCATGGCCGACCCCGAGGAGCTTCGAGACCCGCTCGTAGACGTCCTCGCCACCGAGCAGCGCGCACGACAGGTTCGTGCAGACCGAGACGAGGTAGTCCCCGACCGGATGCCGCTTGTACATCGTGTAGAAGGTCGCCACCGCGCCGACCTCGGCCCGGGTGATGCCCAGCACGTCCGCGCAGAACGCGACGCCCTGCGCGGTCACGCATCCCTGCTCGGCCTGTACCAGGTGCAGCAGCGGGAGCAGGGCCGAACGGGATCGGCCGGCTGGGTACCTGGCGATGATCTCCTGCGCGGCCGCATGGGTCTCCGGCGAGAACGCCATCAACGATCAACTCCCCCGAGCACCGGGTCGACTGAGGCGACCCCGACGATCACGTCCGCCACCTGGCCGCCCTCGGTCAGCGCCGGGACGGCCTGCAGGTTGACGAAGCTTGGATCCCGCACGTGGACGCGGAAGGGTCTCGTGCCGCCGTCGCTGACCACGTGGTAGCCGAGCTCTCCGCGCGGCGACTCGATCTGGGTGTAGACCTGACCGGCCGGGACGCGGAATCCCTCGGTCACCAGCTTGAAGTGATGGATCAGGGCCTCCATCGAGGTCCCCATGATCTTCCGGATGTACGCGAGTGAGTTGCCCGTCCCGTCGGACCCGACAGAAAGCTGGGACGGCCAGGCGATCTTCTTGTCGGCGACCATGACCGGGCCGGGACGCRGCCGGTCCAGACACTGATCAACGATCTTGAGTGACTCGCCCATCTCCTCCAGCCGCACCAGGTAGCGGGCGAAGGAGTCGCCCTCCAGCGCGGTCGGCACGTCGAACTCGTAGGTTTCGTAGCCGCAGTAGGGCATGGTCTTGCGCAGGTCCCACGGCAGGCCCGCGGCGCGCAACACCGGGCCCGTGGTCCCCAGCGCGATGCAGCCGGCCGCGTCGAGAACGTTGACGTCGACCATCCGGGCCTTCCAGACTGGCTGGCCGGTGAGCAGCGCGTGATACTCCCTGATCCGCTTCGGCATGTCCGCGAGGAACGCCCGGATGGCCCGCTCGGCGCCGTCGGGGAGATCCTGGGCGAGGCCCCCGGGCCGGATGTAGGCGTGGTTCATCCGCAGCCCGGTGATGAGCTCGAGCAGGTCGAGGACCTTCTCCCGCTCCCGGAAACCGAAGATCATGGCGGTGGTGGCGCCGAGCTCCATGCCGCCGGTCGCGAGCCACACCAGGTGCGAGGCGATCCGCTGGAGCTCCATCACCATCACCCGGATCACCGTGGCCCGCTCGGGTACCTGCTCGGTGATGCCCAGCAGCCTCTCCACCGACAGGCAGTAGGCCGCCTCGTTGAACAGCGGCGAGAGGTAGTCCGCCCGGGTGAGGAAGGTGACCGCCTGAGTCCAGGTGCGGTACTCACAGCTCTTCTCGATGCCGGTGTGCAGGTAGCCGATGACGAGGCGGGTCTCGGTGACCGTCTCGCCCTCGATCTCCAGGACCAGGCGGAGCACCCCGTGGGTCGACGGGTGCTGCGGCCCCATGTTGACGACGATCCGCTCGTTCTCCTCCTCGCCGACGCCGAGGATCTGCTCCCAGTCGCTGCCGGTGACGGTGTAGACCCGCCCGTTCGCCGACTCGGTGAAGCCGGCCTCGTAGGCCGGATGCTCCCCGGGTCCGCCGACGGTCCCGGTCGGGCCCCCGACGCCGTTCGCGCCGTCGGGGGCCCCGGTGCCGTTGGGAGCCCCGGTGGTCAGATCGTCCGTGGTGGAGGAAGTCGACGTGTTGGTCGTCATAGCGAACCTCGGATGTCGCCTCGTGGGATGTCGCCTCGTGGGATATCGCCTTGGCGGTGCCGCCGGCCGGCCGGGGCCGGACGCGGGGTCACGAGTAGCTCCGGCGCTCGTCTGGCGGCGGGATCGTGGCACCCTTGTAGTCGACGGGGATGCCCCCCAGCGGGTAGTCCTTGCGCTGCGGGTGCCCGATCCAGTCGTCCGGCATCATGATCCGGGTCAGGCCCGGATGACCCGTGTAGACGATGCCGAACATGTCGTAGGTCTCGCGCTCGTGCCAGTCCGCGGTGGGCCACACCGAGGTCAGGCTCGGCACGGTGGGATCGGCGTCGGTGACGGACACCTCGACCCGGACCCGGCGACGGTGCGTCATCGAGGTCAGGTGGGCCACCGAGTGCAGGCGACGRCCGGTGACGTCGTCCGGGTAGTCCACGCCGGACAGCGAGGACAGCAGCTCGAACCGCAGGTCGGGGTCGTCGCGCAGGGTTTGCCCGACGGCGACGAGGCTCTCCCGGCGCACGTGGACGGTCAGCTCCCCGCGGTCCACCACCACCCGTTCGACGGCGTCGCCGAGCTGGGGGAAGGCACGTTCGAGCGCGTCGTAGACGGCGTCGGCGTCGGCGTCACCGAACGGGCGGGCGGTGGAGCTCAGGATCGGAACGGGCGTGACGAGCCCGCCGAACCCGGAGGTGTCACCGCTGTCACCGGCGCCGAACGCGTCCCGGCGCTGCCCACCCGGACCGCCGGGCACGCCGGCGGCGCCCGGTATCAGGTCGGCGGAGGCTGTGCTCTCGTCGCTCACTGCCTAGATCCCCCGATCCGGGCCGTCGACATCACCGATGCTCTCGGTGGTTGGACCGGGCCCGTGCGCCCGGGCCTCGTCACTCGGCTTGGGGTCGACCGGTATCCGCTTGGCGCGCCCGAACACCGACGGCGGCGCGAGGGCGGCGGGGCGGCGGGTGTCCAGGGCGGGTTCGACCGCCCCGCCACCCGTCGGCGCCGGCGCCCCGGCCGGGATCGAGAAGCGCTTGCGGTCGTTCACCGAGAGGGTCCGGGTGTCGAACGCGCCCTCCGGCAGACCGGCCCGGGCGGTGGCCACCTCGATGGGTTTCGGATACGGCGAGGAGCCGATCTTCGTGTGCTCGATCCGGCCAGAGATCGGGCCGGCGAGGATCTTCTCGTGCAGCTTGATGATGGCATCCATGAGCATCTCCGGCCGCGGTGGGCAGCCGGGGAGGTACATGTCGACCGGGACGATGTGGTCCACACCCTGCACGATCGCGTAGTTGTTGAACATGCCGCCGCTGCTGGCGCAGACACCCATCGACAGCACCCACTTGGGCTCGGGCATCTGGTCGTAGATCTGCCGCAGCACCGGCGCCATCTTCTGACTCACCCGGCCGGCAACGATCATGAGATCGGCCTGGCGCGGGCTGGCCCGGAAGACCTCCATGCCGAATCGGGACAGGTCGTAGCGGCCGGCTCCCGTCGACATCATCTCGATCGCGCAGCAGGCCAACCCGARGGTCGCCGGCCACAGCGACGAGCGCCGTGACCAGTTGGCGAGCTTCTCGACGCTGGCGAGAAGCACACCGCCCGGCAGCTTCTCCTCTAGTCCCATTCCAGRCCTCCACGCCGCCACTCGTAGGCGTACGCGACGAAAATGGTCGCCATGAACAACGCCATCGCGCCGAGACCGAATACCGCCAGACTGTCGAAGGCGACCGCCCAGGGGAAGAGGAAGATAATCTCGATGTCGAAGRCGATGAAGAGCATCGCGGTGTTGTAGTACTTCACCGGKAAACGCTGCGGTCCGGCCGGGGCCGGGGAGGGTTCGATCCCGCACTCGTATGCGTCGATCTTCGCACGGTTGAACCGGCGCGGGCCGATCAGCGCACCGGCCGCGACCGAACCGACCGCGAACAGGGCCGCGATCACGAGCAGAACGAGGATCGGCACATAGTTCGAGAGCATGCCGAACTCCTCTCCTTCGAGAGTTTGTTACCGGACGTTGGGGTGAAACGGCTCGCCGGTGAACGGACCGCAAACGGTCCGGACTCGGTCCGCGGAACCAGTGGCCATTTCGGACACGTCAGGCCGCGGGAGCGAGCCGGGTCATCGCGTTGATCAGCCGGTCCATCGCATCCCCTCCCCGGGGGTCGGTGAGATTTGCCATGATCTTGAGAACGAAACGCATGAGGACCGGTCTCGGCAACCCGTAGCGGGTACCGAACGCCATAATCGTCGGATTGCCGATGAGCTGGACGAAGAACCGGCCCAGGGTGTAATAGCCCCCGTACCGGGCCCGCATGAGTTCCGGGTACTGGCCGAGTGCCCGCTCCCGCGCCGGACCATCCGGGCGGGCGAGGGCCTGCACGGCGATCTCGGCGGCGTACCGACCGGATTCGAGCGCGTAGGCGATGCCCTCGCCGTTGAAGGGATTCACCATCCCGCCCGCGTCACCGACCAGCAGCACGCCGTCGCGGTAATGGGGGGTCCGGTTGAAGCCCATCGGCAGGGCGCTGCCACGCACCGGGCCGATGGCGTTGTCCTCGGTGTATCCCCACTCCGGCGGCAATGCGGCGAGCCAGCGGCGCAACAGGTCCCGGTAGTCGGTGTTCTGGAAGGCGTCCGTGGTGTTCAGCAGGCCGAGGCCCACGTTGCTCGTGCCGTTACCGACCCCGAAGATCCAGCCGTAGCCGGGCAGCAGTCGGCTCTCGCGCGGCCTGCCCTCCCACAGTTCCAGATGGGACTCGAGGAAGTCGTCGTGCGTGCGGGGGCTGCGGTAGTAGCGGCGGACCGCGACCCCGAGCGGCCGGTCCTCCCGGCGGCGGATACCGAGGGCGAGCGCGATGCGGGCGCTGTTACCGTCCGCCGCGACGACCAATGGCGCCCGGAATGTCACAGGTGCCCGGTCAGTGCCGGTCCTGGCGTGCACGCCGACGACCCGTCCGGTGCGCTCGTCGAGCAGCGGACCGGTCACGGCGGTCCCCTCGTGCAGCCGGRCACCAACCTTCACCGCGTGGCGGGCCAGCAGATCGTCGAAGTCAAGCCGCGGACGGACCAGGCCGTAGTCGGGCCAGCTCGCCAGCTCCGGCCAGGGCAACTCCAGGCGGACGCCGCCGCCAATGATGCGAAGCCCCCGGTTACGGGCCCATCCGGCCACGGGCGAGGTGTCGACACCCATGTCCACGAGGCTGCGGACGGCCCGCGGGGTCAGCCCGTCGCCACAGACCTTCTCGCGGGGGAAGGTCGTCTTCTCCAGCAGGAGCACGTCGAGCCCGGCGCTGGCGAGATGGTAGGCGGCCGAGGAGCCACCCGGACCCGCGCCGACCACGATGACGTCGGCGTCGGCCTTCGACCGGCCGGCCGCACCATCAGCCCTTGTCGTCGCCATGGTCACGAATTGCTCCGGATCTGCTAGACCACTCGTCCCGGGGGCGCCCCACCGGGGGCCCTCCACCTGTGTGCTCGTGAAATTCTTCACGAGCGTTCCCGGCGAGTGTAGGCCTTGCACAGGTCAATCGCACCAACCAGGATGCTGCGAAGAACGGACGGGTTGATTTCGTACACCCTATCGTTACCGTGAGCGATAGTTCGCGGCGCCGGACGCCCGCCGCCGGGGCTCGGCCGCCGATCGCCATCGTGAGCGGCGGGTAAAATCTTCGCCCGATCAGCCTGGATCAGGCCAGCTCACCCGCCTGGTGTCGGTCCGCAACACTCGCCCGGAGCGTGAAGCGCAACGGAGAAACCACGAAGCCGGGCCCCACCGCCCGCCGGTGGCCCATATTCGCCCCCGGGGTGGGATCAGCGCCCGTGCGGGGTAGTCCCTCCACAGGTCACCCGAAACGCGGTGGCTCGTCCGCGGTCGCCGCCGGTGTCCCGACGACACGGACGCATCATCACCCGAACGCCGTCACCCGAACACCGTCACCCAAAGCAGCACGGACTGGGAACGAGAGAACGCGATGACCACCGCAGAGACCGTCGTCATCCCCACCCCCGACGGGCCCGCCCCGGCCACGCTCACCGAACCCGATGGTCCCGCACGCGGCGGCGTCGTCGTCCTCCACGAGGCGTTCGGCCTCACCGAGCACATCACCGATGTCTGCTCGAGGTTCGCGCGCGCGGGCTGGCGGGCCATCGCCCCCGACCTGTTCCACCGCGCGGGCTCGCCCGTCTTCGACTACGACGACCTCGCCTCCGCGGTGAAGATCCTCGATGAGCTCAACGGCACCGACCTTCTCGCCGACATCGACGCCGCGCTGGCCATCCTCGCCGAGGAGGGCACCGCCATCGACCGCTGCGCCGTCGTGGGCTTCTGYGTCGGCGGGAGCATCGCCTTCCAGGCTGCGGTGGCCCGGCCGTTCGGCGCCGCGAGCACCTTCTACGGTGGCGGGATCACCATGCGCCGCTTCGGGGAACCCGCCCAGCTGGATCTCGCCGACCGCCTGCAGGCACCGTGGCTCGGCCTGTACGGCGACCAGGATCCGAGCATCCTCGCTTCGGAGGTGGAGGACCTGCGGGCGGCGACACGGAAGGCGTCCGTGCCCGCCGAGATCGTCCGTTACCCACAGGCCGGGCACGGCTTCCACAACGACGCCCGCGCCGGCGCCTACCACGGCCCGTCGGCGAAGGACGCCTGGTCACGCATGCTGACCTGGTTCGACTCGCATGTTCCCGGCTGAGCCCACCCCGCCTGCCGTGGCGCCGGCCGGTCCAGCACCATGACCGGTCCAGCACCATGACCGGTCCAGGACCGTCAGTCCGGGGCGTGACCCCGGTGCAACGCCACCACGCCGCCGGTGAGGTTGCGCCAGCCGACCCGGGACCAGCCCGCCTCCCGCAGCAGGCCAGCCAGCTCCGCCTGGGCGGGCCAGGCCCGGATCGACTCGGCGAGATAGACATACGAGTCCGGGCTGTTGCTCACCGCGCGGGCCACGGCCGGCAAGGCCCGCATCAGGTACTCGACGTAGACCGTCCGCCAGAGCGCCCAGACCGGGCGGCTGAACTCGCACACCACGAGCATCCCGCCCGGACGGGTCACCCGACGCAGCTCGGTGAGGCAGCCGAACGTGTCGGCGACGTTGCGCAGACCGAACGAGATCGTCGTCCGGTCAAAGGTCTCGTCCCGGAACGGCAGCCGCAGCCCGTCCCCGGCGGTCAGCAGGATCCGCCCAGCCTCCCCCGGCAACGGCCGCGACGCCAGCCGACGCTGCCCGGCCCGCAGCATCCCCAGGGAGAAGTCACAGGCCACCACATCGGTCCCGGCGAGAGCGAAGGCTCGTGACGAGGTCGCCGTCCCGGCGGCGAGGTCGAGGACCCGAAGCCCCGGCCGCAGGTCCAGCGCGCCCGCCGCGGCGCGCCGCCAGGTCCGGTCGAGCCCGCCGGTGAGCACGGTGTTGGTCAGGTCGTACCGGTTGGCCACCCCGTCGAACATCGACGCGACGTCCCGCGGACGTTTGTCGAGTCCCGCTCTGCTCACCATGCCCCTTCCCCGCTCACCATGCCCCTTCCCCGCCGCCGAACCGCGCCGAGGCCGCCGCCGAGGCGTCGCGGGCGGCCCTCTCGACGGTGTCCCAGTCGGTGCTCTCGCCGATCCGCCRCAGCCGCGTGCGGGTCGGCTCGTCGCACAGCGCGCCCGCGACCCCGGCGGTGTACAGGTCGCGGGCCCGGGCACCGAGCCCTGCCGCGACCGCGTGCTCCGTCTCCAGATCGGTGCCGAACATAGCGGGATCGTCGGTGGCAAGCGAGCACGCGACCCCGGCCCGCAGCAACGCCGCCAAGGGGTGGTCGTCGAGGGATGCCACCGACCGAGTCCGCAGGTTGGACACCGGGCAGACGTCCAGCACGATCCCCTGATCGACCAGCCGTCGCATCAGCTCGGGGTCCTCGGCGGCCCGGATCCCATGCCGGATCCGCCTGGCTCCCAGCGCGTCGAGCGCGCCCCGTACGGACACCGGGCCCGCCGTCTCCCCCGCGTGCGGGACCGCGGCGAGCCCGCCGTCGGCGGCCAGTGCGAACGCCGGCGCGAACGGCTCGGGGGGATGACCGACCTCCGGTCCGCCGAGCCCAATGCCGACGACACCGCGATCGGCGAACCGCACCGCCCACCGCGCCACCTCCATCGCGRCCTCGACCGGCAGCACCCGCTCGATGTCCGGGGTGAGGCGCACCTCGACGCCATAGCGTTCCCGGGCCTCGATCGCCCCGTCGGCGTAGCCGTGGAAGATCTCCTCGACGCGGACCCCCCGATGGACCCGGAACCAGGGCGAGAAGATGCCCTCCAGGTAGACGGCGCCCGCCCGGGCCGCCTCGGCGGCGTAGTCGACGACCACCTGGCGGAAGTCGGCCTCCGTCCGCATCACGTGGGTGGTGAGGATCCAGGCCTTCAGGAAGTGGTCGAAGTCGCGGAAGCGGTAGAGGTCCGCGAGGCCCTCGACCGTGCGGGCAGGCAGCGCCTCGGAGTTGCGGCGCGCCATCTCCAGCAGGGTGGCGGGACGGACCGTGCCCTCCAGATGGACGTGGAGTTCGATCTTCGGCCCGGTCGGGGACGGGACCGCGAATCCGGAGGGGTCACTCACCCGGTCACTGTATGGTGCGCCCGGCTACGCGGAGATGAGCGGTAGCGCGGTGGAGGAGAAGTGCGAGGCCACCCGGTCGTCAACCGGGTCCTGCGCCGGGTCGCGGTGCACGACGAGGTGCTGGTAGCGGGTGTCGCGCTGAGCGGGGATGCGGCCGGCAGCACGGATCAGGGAGATCAGCTCCGACCGGTTGGTGCGGTGGCGCGCCCCGGCGGAGGAGACGACGTTCTCCTCCAGCATCACCGAGCCGAGGTCGTCGGCGCCCATGTGCAGGGTGAGCTGGCCGATCTCCTTGCCGGTGGTCAGCCAGGAGCCCTGCAGGTGCGTGATGTTGTCGAAGAACAGCCGCGCGACCGCGACGAGGCGGAGGTACTCCAGGGTCGTCGCCTGGGTGCGCCCGCCGAGATGATTGTTCTCCGGCTGGTAGGTCCAGGGGATGAACGAACGGAACCCGCCGGTCCGGTCCTGGACGTCCCGGATCATCGTCAGGTGTTCGATGCGCTCGGCGTTCGTCTCCCCCGTGCCCATCATGAAGGTGGCGGTGGATTCCAGGCCGAGGTTGTGGGCGGTCTCCATCACGGACARCCAGACGTGACCGGGCTCCTTCAGCGGAGCGATCGCCTGCCGGGGCCGTTCGGTGAGAATCTCCGCTCCCGCGCCCGCGAAGCTGTCCAGGCCCGCGTCCCGCAGCCGGGTAATGACCTCGGGAAAAGTCAGATCGGACGTCCGGGCGATGTGCACAACCTCGCTGGCGCCCAGCGAGTGCAGCGCCAACTGGGGATATGCCTTCTTGATGGCGGCAAAGGTACGCTCATACCACTCGATGCCGAAGTCGGGATGGTGCCCGCCCTGCAGCATGATCTGCGTGGCGCCGAGCTCGACYGCCTCCCCGCACTTGGCGACGATGTCCTCGACGTCGCGGACCCAGCCCTCGGCATGCTTCGGAGCGCGGTAGAAGGCGCAAAACCGGCAGGCGGTCACGCAGACATTCGTGTAGTTGATGTTCCGGTCGATGATGTACGTCGCGATGCCATCGGGGAAACGGCGCCGACGGACCGTGTCCGCCGCGCCGCCGAGCGCGTGCAGCGGCGCCCTCGTATAGAGGAGCAGCGCCTCCTCCGCGGAGATACGCCCGCCGGCTGCGGCCCGGTCCAGCACAGACCGGATCTCGCCACCACCCCGACCCACCGGAATCTCACCATCGACATCCATACGGCCCTCCCCGCGTAGCGCCTTCGGCGCGACGCGGGGACCCCTGGCATCGGGCGCCGTTCGGGGTCTCCGTCGAATCACCTTCGGCGATCCTCCCAGGGTAGCCGTCGGAGCCTTCCGCGCGACGCGGGGACCCCTGGCATCGGGCGCCGTTCGGGGTCTCCGTCGAATCACCTTCGGTGATCCTCCCAGGGTAGCCGTCGGAGCCTTCCGCGCGACGCGGGGACCCCTGGCATCGGGCGCCGTTCGGGGTCTCCGTCGAATCACCTTCGGCGATCCTCCCAGGGTAGCCGTCGGAGCCTTCGGCGCGACGCGGGGGATGAACGGTCAGTGTCCGGATCGCGTCCTCGGKTCCACCGGGCTGGAGCCACCACGGGTGGCGTCAGTGTAGCCGGCTGTCGAGGAGCCRGCCGGGCTGGCGGGACCGGCGTCGTGGTGACCGTGGCCGCGGCTGGTGAGCTTCGCCTGGAGCTGCTTGATCTTGGCCCRGTTCTCCGGCCGGTTGGCCGCGGCCTTGGCCTTGTTGACCATCTCCTTGGTCTTCGGGCTGTGTAGGAAGTCCGTGATCTTGTTCGAGAAACTGGCCATGACAACGGTGTACCTATYCGGGCAGGGGTTTACGCCTGCCGGTCACCCGTTCGACGACCCGCCCGAGGAGCCGCCGAACGTGTCCCTCACCCGGTTCCACAGGCTGTCGAGCTGGTCATGGGTGYCATCCTTGACGGACGTGACGACCTTGTTCCACAACCGCTGGCGCTGTTCGTCGACCATCAAGGCGATCTGGTCCGCCGCGGAGAGCAGCAGCAGGACGACAAGAACGAACAGGATCGTGCGCTTGAAAGGGATCCGCAGCCGGAACCGAYGCCGGGGACGCGGTCGCGGCACCGATTCGGCGTAGGGAGCCGGCGCGCGTCCGCGCGGCGCCGGCCGCGCCTCGGCCACCCGCGGGGCCGGGGCAGGCGCGGGACCCGCGGGCGCCGACGGGGGCCGCTGCTGGGCCACGGGGCGGGGCCGGGCCGGCGCCTGGGGAGACGGTGCCGCCTCCGCGGCACGGCCGGCGTAGGGCTGACCGGCGTAGGGCCGACCGGCGTAGGGCCGACCCGCGTGGGCCTGGTCCGGGTAGGGCTGACCGGCGTGCGGAGAATCCACCCGGGGCTGGCCGCCGTGCCTCGGGCGGGCGTCCGGCGCCGGCGGCGGATGGCCCCCCTCGCCGGAATTGTCGAAACCCGATCGGTGGCCGTTCCCGTCGGCCTCATCGTCGTACTGGACGAATCCGCCGCGGCGCCGTCGACGGGCCCGCGGCACCCCGTGCCGCGGGCCCGCGGCACGGTCGGCGGCCGGTGGCGGTGCCAGCGCGGGTGGCGGCACAGGCGGACCGGCCGGCGGGGGCCTGTCGCGGGCCGAGTCGTTCCACCAACGGTCGCCGCCGAGGGGCCGGGGCTCATTCTCCCACCAGCGCCGCTGTTCATACGGGGTCGCAACGTGGGTCGGATCCGGCCAACCGGCCCCGGCACCCCCGGCGAGCGCGGCCGCCCCAGCCCCGGCGGTACTGCGCCCCCGTGGCCAGGTCCCGTCGAGCAGTGCGGTCGCGGCGTCCCGCGCGTCACCGGCCCGGCCGCGTTCGCCGAGTAGGGTGAGCAGCAGGTTCTCGGTGGAGGGCCGGTCCCGGGGGTCGCGGGCGAGCGCGGACCGGACGATCGGCGTGAGATCCGGCGGCATGGCCCGCAGGTCCGGCTGACCCGTCAGGATCTTCTCCGACATCTCCAGGTAGGTGCCGTGGCCGTAGGGGTGACCGCCGGTGGCCGCGTAGCCGATCAGCAGTCCCCAGGCGAAGACGTCGACCGCCGGACCGAGCGCAGCGCCCTCCATCTGCTCGGGCGCCATCCAGCCGACCGAGCCGAGGACCAGACCCGTCTGGGTGCGGCCCTTCGTCATGTCGAGCGTGCGGGCGATCCCGAAGTCGATGACCCGGGGGCCGGAGTACGACAGCATGACGTTGCTCGGTTTGAGATCCCTGTGCACGATGCCGRCCCGGTGGATGGCGGTGAGCGCGGACGCCACGCCGACCGCCACGCCCTGCAGTGTCGACAGCGGCAGCGGACCGGACTCGGTGACGGCCTGATCAAGCCGGACGCCGTCGATGTACTCCGTGACCAGATAAGGACGACGCGCGTCGGGATCGGCGTCGAGTACCTGGGCGGTGCAGAAGGGCGCGACCCGCCGAGCGGCCGCCACCTCGTCCCGGAAACGTGCCCGGAATTCCGGGTCGGCGGCGAGGTCCGACCTGATCACCTTGATCGCAACGAACTTCTCGGCCGCGTCCTGGGCGAGGAACACCGTTCCCATCSCACCCGCGCCCAGCCGACCGACGACCTGGTAAACACCGATCGTGGTCGGATCATCGGGATGCGGCGCCTCGGCCGGATATCCGCCGATAGGCGAAACCCGACGCGCCGATCGTTCCGTCACTGTTCTCCCGCCCGTGTTATACCTCCGGCCGCGGCCCAGGTACCGTTCCGGCCTGGGAGCCGTCACCGGTGCCGCAATTGTCTCCCCGTGCAGGGAGATGAACCCATCATCACGCCACAGTCCGTCGTCGCCCAGTCCCTACGGGCATCCGCAACGGCGCGGAAGTCACGCTAACCCTCTCGAGTAAATCGATGTCGAGCGTTGTCCGCCAGCCGACGCGGCGGATCCGATCGTTCCCGCCAGYCGTATCCGAGGAGACCGCAGGTGGTCGACAACAACCACAGGTGGTCGACGACTCACCATTCCGCGGATGAAGGCGGGTGAGGTGTGTCTCCGGCAGGATGAGGGAGGGAACATCCACTGCTACCGACCGGCTGCCCCGACAGCGCCGGTCGGCCGCCAAGCCTAGGGAGTCACCCGTGGTCACGCAGTCCGCCGATGCGCACCAGCCCGCGAACGCGGTCACGGAGACCGACCCCGCGGCCGGAGCGAGCGTCACCGGCGCCGTGCGGTCGGGGACRTCCCCGGTCGACACCGACGTCGACATGCTGATCGTAGGCGCCGGTCCGGCCGGTCTCTACGGCGCCTACTACGCCGGATTCCGCGGCATGTCGGTCGCGCTCATGGACTCGTTGCCCGAGGCCGGCGGTCAGGTCACCGCGATGTACCCGGAGAAGGTGATCTACGACATCGCGGGTCTGCCGGCCGTCCGGGGGCGGGAACTGATCGACGCCCTGTTGATCCAGGCGAACCAGTTCTCCCCCACCTACCTGCTGGGCCAGCAGGCCGCCGAGCTGGCCCACAAGCCGGACGCCGTGGTGGTGACCAGCAGCCAGGGCCTTCGGGTACGCGCCAAGGTCGTCGTCATCACCGGCGGTCTCGGCACCTTCGCCCCCCGCCCGCTGCCCACCGGCACCGCGCATCTGGGCCGCGGCCTGGTCTACTTCGTGCCCAAGCTCGACGTCCACACCGGCCAGGACGTCATCGTGGTCGGCGGCGGGGACAGCGCCTTCGACTGGGCGCTGGCCCTGGAGCCGATCGCCCGCTCGGTCACCCTCGTGCACCGGCGGGACCGGTTCCGGGCGCATATGTCCACAGTCGAGCGGGTCGAGGCGTCCTCCGTCGAGATCCTGACCTTCACCGAGGTCGCCATGGTCCACGGTGAGGAGTGGATCGAGAAGGTCGAACTGGTGCAGACCCGCACCGGCGACCGACATGTCCGACCCGCGCAGGCGGTCGTCGCCGCGCTCGGATTCACCGCCGACCTCGGACCGCTGACCCGCTGGAATCTGACCATTGACAAGCGGCACATTGTCGTCGACCCGACGATGGCGACCGGGGTCGAGCGGATCTTCGCGGCCGGCGACATCACCGAGTACCCGGGGAAGGTCCGCCTGATCGCGACGGGTTTCGGGGAGGCCGCGACGGCGGTCAACAACGCGGCGCCGCTGGTGGACCCGTCGRCAAAGATCTTCCCGGGGCACAGCTCCGACGACGGCACCGGCGGCTGAGCGCCCGGCGGGCGTGGCCGACAGGCGTGGCCGACGGATGCGGCCGACGGATGTGGCCGTTTCCGACCGGGCACCGGCGGACCCGCGGCGCACACTGGGAACATGCGCGGTCTACTGGTGATCGGTCACGGATCCCGGCGGGACGAGGCGAACGCGACGGTTCGGGAACTCGCCCACCGGCTCCTGGTCGATCCCGRCCATGTGGTCGATCCCGGCCATGCCGCCGCGCCATGGACGTGGGGGGCGGTCGAAGCCGCCTTCCTTGAAATCGCCCAGCCCGACATCGCCACCGGGTACGCCACGCTGGCCGACGCGGGATGCACCGAAATCGTCGCCTACCCGTTCTTCCTGTTCGACGGCAACCACACCCGCCGGGACATCCCGGCGGCACTGGAGGGCGCCCGGTGCCGGCACCCGACGACCCGATGGGTGCTGTCGGAGCCGCTCGGGCTGCACGCGAGCGTCGTCGACGCGGTCCGCGCGCGACTCGACGACACCCTGCGTCTCCTGGTCCGCGAAGCCGATGCCGCCACCCTGAAGATCAACCCCCAGGCGAGCCGGTGGACCGGCTGGTGACGACGAAGTCCGCGACGGCGGCCGCGAGCGGATGGACCCCGGGTTCGGTGGGCACGATGTCCACCCGCATGCCCGCCGCCGCGCAGGCCAGCGCGCTGCGTCGACCCATCGCCGCGATGAGCAGATCGGGCGGGAGAGGTCCGTAGATCTCGGCGGTGCCGCGGGCGGCGGTGGACGACGCGAAGACCGCGACGTCGAAGTCGCCATGCCGGAGCTCCTCGGCGATCCGGGGATCCGGCTCGGCGGTCACGTCGGTGAGCAGCGGCACCCGGCGCAGGGAACACACCGCGTCCGGCGGGTCCGCCGCGCCGGCGATCAGCACCCGCGACGAGCCGGTCGGACCGGCGGGACCGGCGGGACCGGTCGACGATGGATCCGCGGACAGCGGATCCGTGGACAGCTCGGCGACGGGCACCGAGGCGAGGCCCAGGCCGTCAAGCGCTTCCGCGGCGTCCTCGCGGGCCGCGACGAGAGTCAGGCCGGCCAACGCCCGCACGTCGGTGCCGGCTCGACGCAGCAGGGTCACCACGGCGGCGACCTCGTCCGCATCGGCCAGCAGCAGGCCGCCCGCTCCCGGCAGCGCCGCCACCAGCGCGGCACCGGCGTCCTCGACCGGCGCGGGCCGGGCAACGACGGTCTCGACCGCATCCGCGCCCAGCTGCCGCAGCCGGCGAGCCAGCAGACCCGGCCGCGGCCGGGTACGGGCCACGAGTACCCGGATCCCGGTGAGCGGCCCCGCCTCCAAGGCCAGCGCGTCCCGGCGCGCCGCGACCTCTCCGACCACGATCACCGCGGGAGACCGCACACCGGCCGCGATCGCGTCGATCGCCAGCGCGTCCAGGGTGGTCCGCAGGACCCGCTGCGCCGGGGTCGCCCCGCGCTCGATGACCGCGACCGGCGTCGCCTCGGGGCGACCGCCGGTGAGCAGCGCGTCGGCGATGTCCATGAGACGCGCCACCCCCATCAGGATGACGATGGTCGCCCGGGAGGCCGCGAGAGCGGCCCAGTCCACCGTCGACTCCGGATGGCCGGGTGGCAGGTGCCCCGAGACGATGGCAACTTCCTGCGCGAGACCACGATGGGTGACCGGGATGCYGGCACAGGCGGGTACGGCCAGCGCCGAGGTGACGCCGGGCACGACGGTGCACGCGACCCCCGCCGCGGCGCAGGCCTGCGCCTCCTCGCTGCCTCGCCCGAGCATGTAGGGATCGCCGCCCTTGAGGCGGACGACGCGCGCACCGGCGCGCGCCCGGTCGACGAGGACCGCGTTGATCTCCTCCTGGGTCCACGACGGGGCGGCCGGGCTCTTGCCCACGTGGATGATCTCGGCGCCGGCCGGGGCGGCGCCGAGGAGGACGGCCGCGGCGAGCCGGTCGGTGACCACGACGTCCGCGTTCGCCAGCACCTCACGGCCGCGAACGGTGAGCAGACCGGGATCGCCCGGACCCGCGCCGACCAGCCAGACCTCACCCACACTTCGCCCGTCCGTCACGGCGTGCACCGTACCTGCTCGGTTGCCTTCGAACACCGGCAGCCGGCAGGCCCGAGGAGGTCAGTGGATGCCGCACTCCGTCTTGATCGAACCGACCCACCGGCCCTCCCGGCCGGCGCCCCGCCGGGTGCACGGCCAGCAGCCGACCGAGTCGTAACCATCGGAGAGGAGCGGGTTGACGATGACGCCGTGCTCGGCCACGTAGCGTTCGACGTCCTCGTCGGTCCAAGCCGCGAGCGGGTGGATCTTCACCTTGCCCCGTCGGGCGTCCCAGTCGACGACCCGGAGCTTCGCCCGGCTGGGCGACTCCGCCCGCCGCGACCCCGCGGCCCAGGYACGGTAGGGCGCCAGGGCCCGATCCAGCGGAACGACCTTGYGCATCCGGCAGCACAGGTCCGGGTCGGTCCGGTAGAGGTCCTGGCCGTAGACGGCGTCCTGGCCGACGACGGTGAGCTGCGGACGGGCGCTGATGATCGGCAGGTCGTAGGTTCCGGCCACCGCGTCCCGGGTACCGACGGTCTCGGGGAAGTGATAACCGGTGTCGATGAAAACCACGGGGACGTCGGACCGAATCCGGGCGAGCATGTCCACGAGGATCGCCTCAGCCATCGAGGCGGCGATCGCCAGCTTCGTCCCGAATTCCCCGACCGCCCAGCGCAGGATCTCCTCCGCCGGCGCGCCCTCGAGGTCGTCCCCGGCCCGCAGCGCCCGGGCCTGCAACGCGGCATCCATCAGCTCGTCTCCTCGTCGTCACGCAACCCGGCTCCGGCGACGCCGCAGGCGGATGCCGCGGTCGTCCACCGGGCAGCCGCCCGGGTGCTGTCCATTGCCGATCACCGTGCCGCCTGCTCTTCCGCCGCGCCGAACGCCCCGCCCGTGATGACGGCGGTCCCGCCCGAGGCGACCGCGAGGGCCGTCAGGCTCAGCCGGAAGCCCCGCAGGCAGGACCGGCACGCCCAGTACCCGTGACCATGTCCCGCGCCGGAGCCCTCCGGCGGCGTGTCCGGGACGATGTCCTCCTCGCCGCAATACGGGCAGTAGAAGGGCACCACCCGCTCACCGCTAGCCATCTGCGGCACCGAGCGCCGTCAGTTGGGCCTCGTCGGCCCGCTCCGCCCAGTCCGCGAAGCTCTCCCCCGCGGTCCGGTCCGCCCGGTAGGTCTCCAGCACCGCGACGACGTAGTCGACGAGGCCGTCGGCGGTCACCTTCAGACCACGCGACTTGCGGCCCAGCCGCGACCTGGTGCCCAGGTGCCCGCCGAGGTGGACCTGGAAGCCCTCGACCATCTCACCGGTGGCGTCGTCCGGTACCAGGGAGCCCTTGAGCCCGATGTCGGCGACCTGAAAGCGGGCGCAGGCGTTGGGGCAGCCGTTGACGTTGATCCCGATYGGCTCGTCGAAGTCGGGCAGCCGGCGTTCGAGCTCGTCGATGAGGTCGCGGGCCCGACCCTTGGTCTCGACGATCGCCAGTTTGCAGAACTCGATACCGGTGCAGGCCATCGTGCCGCGCCGGAACACGCTCGGGCGGACCACCAGGTCGAGCGCACCGAGTTCGGCCTCCAGCGCGTTGACGTCCGCGTCGGCGACATCGAGGATGACGAGCTTCTGCGTCGTCGTGGCGCGGATGCGGCCCTGCCCGAACCGGTCGGCGAGGTCCGCCACCGCGCTCAGCGTGGTCCCGCTGAGCCGACCCGCCCGCGGTGCGAACCCCACGGCGTTGCGGCCGTCGCGCTGGCGGTGCACCCCGATGTGGTCGCGCCCCTCGCTGCGCGGCGGGGCCGGCGGCGGGCCATCGGGCAGCGCCGAAGCCAGGTACTCCTTCTCCAGAGTCGCGCGCACCCATTCGGCGCCCATGTCCGCGACCAGGAACTTCAACCGGGCGCGGGTGCGCAGCCGTCGGTAGCCGTAGTCTCGGAACAGCGATACGACGCCGTGCCAGACCTCGGCAACCCGCGCCGGCGGCACGAACGCGCCCAGCCGCACGCCGAGCCGTGGGTTCGTCGACAGACCGCCACCGACCCACAGGTCGTAGCCGGCTCCCAGCTCCGGATGGACGACCCCGACGAACGCGATGTCGTTGATCTCGTGCAACGTGCAGTGGTCGGCGCAGCCGGAGATGGCGCTTTTGAACTTACGGGGCAGGTTGGCCAGCGTGGGGTCGCCGACGAACCGGCGGACGACCTCGTCGATCGCCTCGCTCCCGTCGATGATCTCGTCACCGTCGACCCCGGCGAGCGGGCAACCGAGGATCACCCGGGGGGTGTCGCCACAGGCCTCGGCGGTGGTCATGCCGGCGTTCTCCAGCGCCGCCCAGATCGCCGGCACATCCTCGATCCGGATCCAGTGGAGTTGGATGTTCTGCCGGTCGGTGACATCAGCGACGTCCCGGCCGTAGCAGGTGGAGACGTCGGCGATCACCCGGAGCTGATCCGAGGTCATCCGGCCGCCGTCGAGCCGGATGCGCTGCATGAAGTAGGAGTCGTCCAGTTCCTCGGGTTCGAGGATCGCCGTCCGCCCGCCACTGATCCCCGGCCGGCGCTGGGTGTACAGACCCCACCACCGGAACCGGCCCCGCAGGTCCTGGGGATCGATCCCGTCGAAACCGGTGCGCGGGTAGAGGTTGAGGATGCGGTCCCGCACCTCCAGGCCGCCTTGGTCCTTCTTCATCCGCTCGTTCGCGTTGAGCGGCTCGGAATATCCCAACGCCCACTGGCCCGCTCCCTTGGGTCGGGACGGGCGCGCGGACCGGGCAGGACGAGCAGGAGAAGTCATGAGATCTCTCGGTGCGCGAGGAAGTCGCGGCGCCGACAGCGGGCGCCACGAACGGAGACGTCAGCGGGGGCGGCGACAGCCGGCGCTGGAAACCCGCAGCAGGTCGACGTGCAGACGGGCGACGAGCATCGGCTCGATCACCAGGCACGGCACCGCGGGGGACGACGCAGCCCGGCGCCGGCGGGAGGCATCGACCGGAAGGCCCGACGCCTGCCCAACCGGCACCCCACCAGCGAGGGCGCACGTAGTCACGAGCCCATGTTTCCACAGAAGTACGG
>NZ_MRUJ01000278.1:0-10335 GCF_002099325.1 Frankia sp. KB5
GCCGTCCGGCGCGGACGTAGCCGTCGAGCGACGCTGAGGAGCGCCACCGGCCCTGGCGCATGATCGACCGGTCGGCGACACCGGCGCGGGCGGCGGCGGTGGCGAACCCGGAGCGCAGCGAATGCCCGGCGAAGTCGGCCGGGTCGAGTCCGGCGGCGGCCACCCGGCGCTGCACGATTCGGGCCACCGAGCCCGGGTAGAGCCGCCCCGGCGCGACCTGCCCGTGCCGGTTGACCGCGCGGAACGCCGGCCCGTCGGTCAGYGCGGCGGCGTCCACCCAGGCCCGCCAGGCCCGCACCGGGCAGGTCGGCCGGTAGGAGCCGTAGGCGACGCCGACCAGGGCACCGGCGGCCTCCTGGTCGGTCTTCGACGCYCGGATCGTCAGGACGACTCCGTCGGGGGTCTCCAGCAGGTCGGCGACGTCGAGGCCGACGAGTTCGGAGCGGCGCAGGCAGCCGGCGAATCCGATCAGCAGCAGGGCCCGGTCGCGGACGTCGGCGAGGTCGTCGTCGCGCAGCCCGGCGACGACCCGGGCCAGCAGGGAGGTGTCCAGCGCGGCCTTGCGGTTCGGGCGGACCCCGCGGGTGCGGCGGATACCGTCCCAGACGGCGCAGACCTCCGGTGCGCTCGCCGGGTTGGGATGGCGACCGAGCTGGTGGGAGACGGAGATCGCGGCGAGCCGGCGGCGGATCGTCGAGGGCTTGTACCCGGCGTCGGCGAGCGTGGCGAGGTAACCCGCGACCGTCGCCGGGGTCGCCGGCAGCGGGCACAGCGGCACCGTCTGACGTTCACACCAGGCCCGGAACTGACGCAGGTCACTGTCGTAGGCCCGCCAGGTCGCCGTGGAACGCGCGGCGCGGGCGTAGTCCCCTACCCGAGCGAGCAGATCGGCGGTGAGCTGTCCATCGGTGCCCGGCGCCAGGACCGGCACCGGCGGCTGTGCCGCGCCGGCGGAGCCGGCCGGTAACGCACGGGGGCCGGCGATCGGCCTGGTGGTCTCGTCGTTCACCGCCGGGGCGTCCGGGCATCCTGGGGCATCGAGATCCACCCTAGTCCGCCGCGACTCGCCCGGCCTCGCCGCGGGAAACGCTCAGCGGGCCTCAGGCGGACCGGTTCCCGGATCCACCCGTGGCCGGCGTGGCCGGCTCGGCCGACGGCGGAGTGTGGGGTGCGGCGGGCGCGGGGCCGGTGACCTGGGTGGGCGCCRCGGCAACGGCCGCGGTAGGGGCCGGCGCCTCGTCGTCGTGCAGGCCCTTGATCTCGGACTTGAAGATCCGCAGGGAGCGGCCTAGGGAACGGGCGGCGTCGGGCAGCCGCTTCGAGCCGAACAGCACGACGACGACCAGGATGATGATGATCAGTTCGGGAGCGCCGATGTCACCCACGGGAACCATCCTTCGGACGGGATCCGACGCACGGTCGGCCTGGTCCACATGTTACGACCGGCCGCCGCCCCGTTCGCAGCCCCGTCCGGTGATCGGGCCACGGCCGGGCCGATGATGCGGTGGCGCCCGGCCCGGTCCGGGAGGGCGCTCGACGGGCATCTCGACAGTCATCTCGACGGGCAGGCTGTCCGCAGGACGACGTTTCGGATGTTGTTGGATGTTGTTTGACGAACCGGGTCGGTCGGGTATACGGCGGACGTCCTACTCCTCGATCATCGGTCGACCATGATCATAGGTCGGCCATCGATGATCATTATTGGTCGGAGGTCTTCCATGGTCTGGACCCTCGTCAGTTGGATGCTGCTTGGTCTCGTTGCCGGCGCGGTCGCGCGCCTGCTCGTGCCCGGACCTGATCCGATGAGTATCCCTGCGACGATCCTGCTCGGCATCGTCGGCTCGTTCGTCGGCGGTTTCCTCGGCTACGTCCTGTTCAACCGTGATCTCAGCGAGGGCGCGCTGCAACCGTCCGGCATCGTCGGCTCGATCATCGGGGGTATCGTCGTGCTGCTGGTGTGGCGGGCGGTGGGCCGCCGCCGTACGTTGCACCGCTGACGCTCGTCCCCGAGGCCGCCTCACGGCAGCCCGGTGCGGTGGGTTGACGCGGCGATAACCGGCGGAACCCACCCGCACCGGATCCGGGGGAACGCACATGGCGGGGACCGCAGGGAGCACCGCGTCCGGGATCGTGGGGGCGCGCCTGTGCGCGCTCCTCGTGCGGGTTCTGCTGGGCGTGCCGGCGGTGGGGCTGCTCGCCGTCGCCTGCGGCCCGGACACCCCGGCCGGTCCGCACGCCATCGCGGGGGTGCATCCCCCGGGCGGCCCGACTCCCGCGCACAGCCCGAGCCCCAGCCCCGAGGCGACACACAGCCCGCGGGCCGCCGGTGCCAGCACGCCCTACTGCGGCCCGAGCCGCTACGTCGAGGAGATCGTCGTGCAGCAGTGGGCGGACGGCCGGTTTCGCATCCAGGTGCGCCCCACCCCCGAGGGGCGGCGCGCCGGGGACCCCGGCCAGGTTGCCGCCGAGATCTGGCAGGCCGTGCAGGGGTGTGTGACGGGCCTGCGCGGCGAGGTTGCCGACAGTCTGCGTGACCAGCTGGCGTGCCATCAGAACTTCGCGCAGCTACCGGCGCTGAACGGCGGGAAGGGCTTCGCCACCGGCGAGACCTACGACCTGGAAAGCTGGCGGCCGGCGCCGCGTCCCGGCGGCATCCGGACATGGATCTCCACCCGCTGCGGGAACACCCTCGGCACCGATCCCCCCGGGCCACCGGCCAGGATCTACCGGCCGGACGGCGTACGCCCCCAGCGGACGGTCTCCGGCGAGCAGGCCTGACGGCGGGTTGACGACTTGGCGGTTGACGACTTGGCGCACGAGCCCGTGTGATCAGCCCCCACGTGATACTGCTGATGTCAGTTCCTCGGGGTCCAGCGGCGTCCGAGTGCGGYCAGGAGCCTGTCTTGGGGTGGGCTGTCGGYGGGCGCGGGCTGGGCGGCGGCATACATGCCGGTCGCGGCGAGCTGGCCACCGAGTGCTTCGACGGCGGGGAGCGTCGCGGTCACCGTGTCGGGATCGAGCTGGACGGTCTGCCCGATGGTGGTGGCCAGATCCCAGGCGTGGACGAGGGGCTCGATGACGGCGACGGTGAGGACCTCGTCCACGCTCCGGGCGCCCAGGGGGGTGTCCACGACGGTGGCCGGGTCCAGGGCCGCGAGGGTGCGTTCGGTGTTCTGGTGGGTGCGCTGCCAGGATGCGCCCGGATCGGGGCCGGCGAGGGCGGTGAGGAGGGCGGGATCGGTGACGGGCGGGCGGGGGCCGTGCCCGGTGAGCAGGCTGACGATCTGCTGCTGGCCGTCGATGACGTGGCCGGTCAACTGCCGCCCGGTCCACACCGGGCAGAGGGACGGGGCGTCCCACCGGTCGGCGGGCACGCGAGTGACGATGGTGGTGAACGTGTCGAGCGCACGGCGGTAGCACTGCAAGGAACGGGTCATGACTCCTTACTCCTTCCGCGGGGTGAGCAGGGGACCGAGCGTCCGCCAGGCGGCGTCGGCCAGGTCGTCGGCGACGAGCGTCGGGGAGCCCGCGGGGCGGGCGAGCCAGTGGCGGCTGTATTCCTGGGCGGGGCCGATCCACAGCGCGACGACGACCGCCAGGTCGGGCCGGTCGGACCAGCCGTGGCCACGCAGCCAGTCGGCCACCGCGGCGAAGAAGCCGCGGTTGTCCGCGGCGGTGCGCTCATCGATCGAGCCGCGCAGGACATCGACCGGYGCGGTCAGCAGCAGTCGGGCCAGCCGCGGATGCTCTTCCACCCACCGCAGATGGCGGGTGACCAGGCGGGTCACGCCATCACGGGGCCCGGTCGAGGTGTGCAGCTCACCCCACAGCGCGCCCTGATGATCGRCAAGACCCGCACCCACCACGGCCGCGGCCAGGTCCCCCCGGGTGGGGAAGTAGTGAAACAGGCTGCCGTTACTGACACCGGCCCGACGCCGAACCGCCTGCATGGACGTGGCCTCCCAGCCCTGCTCCAGCACGCAGGCCACGGCCGCGTCCACCAGCCGGGCCCGACTGGGCGCTACCCCGACACCTCTCATAACCCCGACACCTCCCATAGAGCACCACTCTAGAGTAACACTCTATACGGACGTCCCGCGATCCTACCGGGACTCTCCGTACGGACGAGCCTCGGTAGGATCGCCGGCCATGGACGCGGGCGTGGGAAACACGTTGATCTCCATCCCGCCGGGGCGGGTGACGCTGTCCGACCGGCGAACGCAGCGCAGCTGGTCGGTCGAGCTCGCGCCGTACTGTCTCGCGGCGTTTCCGGTCACCCAGGAGCAGTACGCGGCGGTCGGCGGCCAGCGGCCGAGTTCGGCCCGCGGGGACCGGTTGCCTGTCGAGGGGGTTTCCTGGTGGGACGCGGTCCGGTTCTGCAACGCCCTGTCCCACCGCGACGGGATGGCGCCCGCGTACCGTGTCCAGGCCGACGGCGAGGGTGTCGGCGGCGAGGGTGTCGAGTGGGACACCCGCGCCGAGGGGTACCGGCTGCCGACCGAGGCTGAGTGGGAGTACGCCGCCCGAGCCGGCACGAGCGGCCCGCGGTACGGGCCGCTCGACGACATTGCCTGGTACCGCGGCAACTCCCACGGGCGAATCCATGACGTGGGCGGCAAACAGCCCAACTCCTGGGGCCTGTACGACATGCTGGGCAACGTGTGGGACTGGTGCTGGGACCTGTACGACACCGAGGTCTACGGCACCTATCGGGTGCTGCGGGGCGGCGGGTGGTTCGACGAGCACTGGAGCTGCCGGGCCTCCGTACGCCGCCGCGGCCACCCGGCCTTCCACCTCGACGACGTGGGGTTCCGCGTCGCGCGTTGCGCCGTGYCCTGACCCACGTCGCATCCGTGCTCACGCACCGGTCCGTGTTGCCCGCCGGACGAGAGCGATCCTGATCAGGTGGGGTCGGGGCGGGTGGGGCTGGCGCGCACGGCGCGAAGCTCCGCGGTCAGTTCGTCGACCTGGCGTTCGGCGCGTTCGGCGCGGGCCCGGGCCTCGGCGCGGGCCTCGCCGATCACAGTGAGACGTTCGGCGGCGGCCTGACGTTCGCCGGCCAGGCGTGCCTCGCCCTCGAAGCGGACGCGGTCGAGTTCGGCCGCCGCCTCGGCACGCACCCGCTCGGCCTCGGCTGCCGCGGCGGCTCGGCCCTGGTCGAGCTGCGCCGCCGCCTCGGCACGCACCCGCTCGGCCTCGGCGCGTTCGCGGCGGATGTCCTCGCGCAGGGCGTCGCGTTCGGCGCGTAGCTCGGTGAGGGTGTGCGCGTCGCGTTCGGCGGCGCGCCGGGCCTCCTCCAGCCGCGTCGAGGCCCGCTCCCGGGCGGCGACGGCCTCGTCGATGCGCCGTGCGGCCTCGACGCGGGCCGCCTCGATCTCGGTGGCGGCGCGGGCGGCGGCGGCCTGGACCTGCGCGTCGGCCTCGACGCGGGCCGCCTCGGCGGCGTCGTTGGCCGCGCGGACCGTCTCGGCGGAGTGCTCGACCACCTGCCGCTTGGCCGCCTCGGCGGCGGCCAGGCGGGTCTCGGCGTCCTCCAGCGCGCTCACCGCCTCGCCGGCGACGGCCTCGGCCTCGGCGCGGGCCGCCTCGGCGGCGCGGGCCCGCTGCTCGGCGCGCACGGCACGGGCCACCGCCTCGGCGACCCGTTCGGCGGCTTCGGCCTCGGCCGCCTCGACGGCCGCCTCGACGGCGGTGACGTCGCCGAGGGCGGACATCTGCCGGCTGAAGGCGTCGAGGGCGCAGGTCAGCTCGGCGGCGAGGGCGCGCACCTGAGCGGCGAGGTCCTCGGCGCGCAGCCGACCGGCGGCCAGCGGCAGGGTGGCGAGGTCGGCCCGGGCGGCGGGCGTGCCGGCGGAGTCCGCACCGCCACGCCCGGCGAGCTCACGGCGGCGACGGTAGGCCGCGAGCCGGTTGTGCGCCGGGTCGTCGCAGTACGCCGGCGGGCGCCCCGGGCCTTCGGCGGGGGCGGCGGGTCGGGTACATCCCGGGAAGGCGCAGCGCGGCGCCGTCGCGGCGCGGGCCGCCGCACCCTCGGACCCGGCCGCACCGCCGGACGGCGCCGGGTGTCCGGACGGGGGCGCGCCGCCGGCCCCGCCGTCGTCCCCGCCGCCGCGGGCGCGGGTGCCTTCGGGGACCGCGTGGCCGGCCGCCGGGCCGGCGGTGGATCCCTCCGGCGTCGCCGGGCCGCCCCCAGCCCCCGGCGCTCCTCCCGAAGACATGCCGGCCGCCGGGAGCGCGGGTTCGCCGTCACGGGGACGCGGCGGCCGCATCGGCCCCACCGGTTCAGGCGGCTCCCGACGCTGGTGCGGCGGTCGTGGCACCCGAGACATGACTCATCCCCTCCACTTACATATCGTCGCAAGCGATGAAACGTTTGGAAAAACGTTATACCACGAAACGGAACGTTTCAGGGGAGCGCGTGGCATGGCGCGTCCTGACGCCCGATAAGCCTCCTTTCCCGGGCGTCAGAAAATGATCATCCCGGGATGGTTCCCTGTGACCGGCCCCGGTAGATGGCCGGGTTCCGGCCGCTTTGTTTGGCAGGGACCGCGCTGGCTCGGGTGCACATGGGCCTGGGGGGAATCGGACCAGCGCATGCGCCGACATGGTGATCCGGTCCGGTCCAACTTCAGTGGCACGAACTGCCGGTGGGCCACCTCGGACTGTTCCTACGGTGTGCTACAGCAGCGCAGCGCACCCGTGCGGTGTGGCTGTGGTCCGTGGAGTCCTATCCTGTCAGGATGCGCGAACCCACGGCGGGTCACGAACGCCCGGTGCGCGGCTTCGAGATGATCTGCGAGATCGAGCCGCCGACCCGGCCGGACCTGACCCACGCCCGCCACCAGATCGGCGTCCTGAGCCCCGTCACCGACGCGTTCCTGATCCCCGACAACCACATCGGACGCGCGACGGTGTCGAGCATCGCCGTCGCCCACGAGGTGGCGACGATGGGGGGACGCAGCATCGCCTGCGTGAACTCCCGCGACCGTAACCTGCTCGGCTTCCGCCGCGACCTGCTCACCGCCGCGGCCTACGGCGTCGAGGAATTCCTGTTCGTCCACGGCGACAAACCCACCGCCGGGAACCGGACCGGCGACCTGACCGTGCGCGCGATGATGGACGAGGCCCGCGCGGCCAGCGAGGATCCGGTCTTCGCGGACATGCCGGCGTTCCGGGTCGGCGCCGCGGCTGGCCTACGTCCACTGCCCACCTGGAAACGAGCGGCCGACTTCCTGTTCGTACAGATCAGCTACTCGGTGGACGCCCTGCTGCGCTGGCGCGACGCCCATCCGGTCGAACTGCCGATCTACGCCGGCGTCATGGTCCTCGCGAGCGCCGGGATGGCCCGCCGCCTCGCCGCGGCCATCCCCGACATCGACATTCCCGACGACCTCGTCCAAGCAGTCGAACGGGACCAGGCGGCCGGGGTCGAAGCGGCCTGCGACCAGGTGCTACGGCTGCGCGACAGCGGCGCCTTCGCCGGTGTGCACCTCGTCCCGGTTAGCCGCTACCGCCAGGTCGCCACCCGACTTGAGGACCTTCTCTAACCGCCCGGGCYGGAGTGAGTGACACAGGGCACCCCGACAGTGATTATTAGTACGAAGAGATGTCGATCTGTCGCAGAGCAACATCGTCGGGGGATGTGGTGGGTGGACGCCGAAACAGCAGGAGTGCCAGGAAAAGGGAGGGCTGGTGGAGGTGGACAGCTATGTTCGTTGTGCTGCCCGTCAGTCTGATCGTCCTCGTGGCAGCGTGCAGATCATCTTCTCAATCTCATGTGCCTAGCCCATCCCCCACAACCTCCGGAACGGAAGAGCATTCGAGTACTCCTACCGGCTTCGCGATCCCCACGCTACCCCAGCCGCATCCCACAATCGACCAGAAAAAATCAATCAATGGACAGATTCCTGGGGTCTCGGCAGYCGTTTCGCGCGGTGGTGGCGGCGGAATCCCGAGCGTGCGCCCCGAATCGGGGACTCCACCTCCTTCCAGTCCTCGGGTATCCCCGCCGGATGGCGATAATGCTCCCGCGGGAGGTGGGGGAACCGCGCCTTCCTCGCACATTTCCGGGGGCGGGTGAGACACTTTTCTCGCTTTCTTTTATATCGCACAATTCGGCCGGAAGAGTGGCCTGGCGGGAGTTTGTGTTTATGGGACGATGTCGRCGCGGAGTCGGGTGGGGTCCTCGGTGAGGATGACGACGGGTGCGCCGTTGTCCTTCGTCCAGCTGGTGGGTAGCAGGAACCAGCGGTTGGCGCGGTAGGCCAGGACGTGCAGGCCGGTGTAGCGCCAGCGCCAGATGGTTTTGGCGGGTGTGAGGTCGACTTCGTCGACCTGGTAGTCCGGGCTTAACGGGAGTCGGTCGGTGCTGTAGACGATGGCTGCCGATCGTTGCCCGACGGTCGCGGCGATGCCGCGGGCAAGCTGGTTGCCTTGGCGATCGGCTTCGACGGAAAACCCCCAGAACAGGGCGATCAGCAGTGTCGCGGCGAGAGTGGCGCGGCGTAGTCGGGTCAGCGGGGCGGACATCAGCGGTGGGGGTGGTCCGCGGCGGGCGCGGCGGCGGCGTCGCCGGTGACACTGCTGTTCGGCTAGGTGGACGGCGTACTCGGTCAGCACGGCGGCCATGCCAAGCGCGACCGGCGCCACCCGCACAGGTATCAACTTCAGGTTGATCAGGTCGAGGCTGCCGGCTGCGGTCAGGAACAGCAGCATGGCAACCAGCCCGGTTGCGGGAGAGGCCCCCCGAGCGACGCGGGAGGTGGGGGGACGTCGGCGCAGCTGCCGGGTGAGCAGGGCGTGGCCAGCCAGGGTCAGCAGAACCAGGAAGGCGAGGAAGATCAGGGGACGGAAGACGACCTGGGCGCTGCGGAGCACCAGATCCTGGAAGGAGAAGTCCAGCTGGCTGACTTCGAGGCCGAAATAGCCGAACAGGGCCTGYGCACGGACGAAACCGAAGTCGTAGAGCAGCGCGGTGAGTACCGTTACCGGAGCCAGAACAATCCCGAACAGCTCCCCGATCCGGGTAAGCCACGCACCCCCGCTGTCTCCCCCACTTCCGGGGGCCGTCGGCGTCATCGACGAAYATCCACAGAGGTGGGAAGAGTGACGTCGAGGCGGGTGACGGTCTGCTCGGGTGGGGTGGTGTCGAGCCCCCATTCACCGAAGCGGCGGACGTTCTCGCGGATGTACGGGCTGATGGTGGCCAGGTCGTCGGGTTCGACCACCTGCCCTTCGGCGACGAGCTGGTTAACGACATCGGTGATGTCCAACGCGTTCTGGTGGATCACGCAGTTCGCGGTCAGCTCGTTGAACTTGACGATCTTCTCGTGATGGTCGGGATCGTTGTGGCCGATCAGGTCCCCGCCGAACATCAGCCAGTCGGCGAAGCCGTGGAAGGCCTCGACCTTGCCCAGACGGCGCAGCAGCGTGACCGAGGAGCGGACGCCTTCCCGGATCGAGATCGCGGCGCGGATCAGATTCTTCCAGCCGGCCTCCGCCAACGTTTTGATCACCAGCCGGCCGGCGCGTTCGGAGACCTCCCCGATCGGATCGGCCGCCCCCGCAGCCTCCTCCTCGATCGATGCCACCAGCCACCCCGTACTACACCCCCGATAGTGATCGGCAGGATACCGAGCGACCCAACGCCGTACGCCACCGGGCTACAGCCGCCCGTTGCCCCTTTCTGCCGTATCTCGGTGGCCTCCCTACCAGGTCGGTTCCCCACAGATCCTGGTCGAGTGCGTTCGGAGACGCGCAAGAACAACGGTGTGACTCCACGTCGGCAGGAGCGCGTACCCGCGGCCGTCAGCGCGCCCGCTGGCCGCCCGCCACGGCTCGCGGTCATCGTCGAGATCCTACCGCACCGCCCGCGAAGTCCTCGTCATCGGAACCTGACCCAACCCGCGCACCAGACTTGATCACTCTCAGGCCCCGTCTTCGCAGCGCGCTACGGTTGCCGGCATGCAGCCGCCACCGCCACGCCCGCCGACACTGCGGGTCATGCAGGCCAGCACCGCAGGCGAACGCGAAACCCTGGAAGCGTTCCTCGACTTTTACCGGGATGTCCTCGTCCACAAGGTGCGCGGTGTCAGCGACCAGGACAGCGCACGCAGGATGCTGCCCTCGCTCACCACCCTCGCCGGCCTCGTCAAACACCTGACCGTGGTGGAGCGAAACTGGTTCGGTCGGCTGACCGACGACCCCGACACACTCCCGACCGGCCAGGAAGACACCAGCTGGGTGCTTGCCGACACCGACACCATCGACTCGCTGCTGGCGGCGTACGACCAGGCGTGCGCAGCCTCCCGAAAGGCCGCGGCCGGGTACGCGCTC
>NZ_MRUJ01000279.1:0-9968 GCF_002099325.1 Frankia sp. KB5
GGAAGATCCCCGCGCGTGCGGGGACGACACTTGCTGACCTGCGGGTTTATCGGCGAGATCGGGCAAACAGTATCAGTCCGTCGTAGTCGACGGGCTGGGTGCGGTTGCGGCCGGCGGTGCGGGCGGCCCAGCCTTGTTCGTTCGTGGCTGGTTCGATCATGATGGCTTGGCCGTCACCGACGCGTTGAGAGAGCAGGGTCCAGAGCCGGTCGCGGACGCGGGCGCTGGGGTTGCCGACGAAGACGCCCGCCGAGATTTCGATCATCCAGCGGGTGAGGTGGCCGCGGAGGCCGTCGGCGGTGGCGATGAGGACGATGACGGTCACCAGGGTGGGGGTGGCTGGTCGGTGTCGGGTCCGGTGACACCGAGGATGGTGGTGTCGTCGGTCTGGTCGGCGAGGTCGGCGGCCCAGTTGACGCCGCCGGGGACGTGGCCGTCGAGCTCGTCCCACAAGTGGAGTGCGTCCTCGTCGTTATCTCGGGTTCCTTCCTCGATGAGGAGGTCTTTGATGTCGTGGATGATGCGGGCCATGAGGTGCCCGTCAGCGACTTTGTCGCGGAAGGCGGTGCGGATGTCGCGCTCGTCGGTGAGGCCGGCGGCGGCGAGGTCGAAGGCGAGGGGAATGGTGTAGTCGGCTTTGTACAGGTCGGCGATGTCGAGGACGAAGGAGGTGGCGGCTCCGGTGTGGACGAATCCGAGGGCGGGGCTGGCGCCGATGCCGACGATGGCGGCGTGACAGATGCCGTAGAGGCAGCTGTGTCCGGCGGACAGGAGCCGGTTGATGTCGTCGCTGTCGGCAAAGGGGTCGCCGTGGGTGTAGACGCGTTTGTTCCAGGTGACGCCGGTGCGGGTGGCGTGATCGCGGTAGATCTTTTTGATGCGGGCGCCTTCCCGGCCGCGGAGTTGTTGCATGGTGGCGGTGGTGACGTCGTCGTCGTCGGGGAAGCGTTTGGCGTACATGCGGCGGGCGACGTCAAGGCGTTCGCTGGTGCGGGTGACGAGGTAAGCCTGGCGCATGAGCAGGCCGGCGCCGCGGCTGGGTCCGAGTCCTGCGGCATACATGCGTACGCCGCGGTCGCCGACCCAGCACAGGGCGGTGCCGGAGTCGGCGAGCAGGCGCACGGCGGCGCTGGTGATGCGGGTTCCGGGACCGAGCAGGACGGTGGCGACGAACGCGGCGGGGACACGGACGGTGCGTTCCTTGTTGACCAGGACGACGGCGTTGTCGTCGCGGTCAACGTGGCATTTCTCGACGTAGAGCGTGGAGACGCGGTCCTCGACGCGGTGCAGGTCCTGCGGATTGGACAGCCACCACATGTCAGCGGCCGGCCTGTTCGGTGTGCAGGGGCGCGAGGGTGATCAGCCCGCAGCCGTAGGCCTTGGCAGGGCCGACGCCGTGCAGGAGAGTGGCGCGGGCGCGGGCGGGATCGGTGACGCGCAGGGCGCCTTCGAAGGTGGCGGTGTTGAGGACGACGCGGCGGCCAGTCTTCTCGGTGTTCTTGGCTTTCTTGGGGAAGGTGAGGCGTTCGCGGGCGGTGAGCCGTAGCGCGGGGGCCGGCTCGTCGGTGTCGCCGGGGCCGTCGGGCTGGTTGCGGGGGCCATCGAGGTCGGCGGTGGTGAGCAGGGTGAAYCCCCAGCGGTCGATGYGGTCAGTGAGCCAGGTCGTCTGGTGGGCGGCGGTGCGGTGGCCGACGCGGACACCGCGGGGGCGGGGGGCGGCGAGGTGTTCCTTCTGGGCAGGGGAGGGATTGTCGGGGGTGCGGGTGGCGCTGACAGTGTTCGCGCGCAGCCGGAAGCGGAATTCGCGGCCGGTGTGGAGGCGGTCGAGCAGGGGCTGGTAGTCGCGGACGAGGACCTGGGGTTCGTCGGTGTGGATCCAGCCGGCCTGTTCGATGAGGTGTTCCCAGGACGGCGTGGATTCGGTGAGAACGAGGACTTCGGCGCGGTGCGGTCGGTCTGCTCCACGGAGGCCTTCACCGGTTTCCAGTCGCCACAGGACCCGTTCGGTGACGGGTTGGCGGCTGAGCCCGCCGAGGGCGGCGGCGTGCATGCGCTGGGGGTTCTTCAGTAGCGCCTGGGCGCCGGTGCGCAGCGGGTTCAGCCAGATCCGGGACAGGTAGGTCATGGTCCGGTCACCATCCGAGAATCGCGAAAGGATCGTGGTGCGGGGTGGTGCCCTCGACGTTGTCGGCGTCGGTGAGCTCGTAGGGGGGTGGGAGGTGGACCCAGCTCTGGTGGACCCGGCGGCTGGTGAACCCTCGCTGGTGGGGATCGAAGGTGGTCGGCAGGTCGATCCGGACGTCGTCCCCGTCTGGGTCGTCAACGGTGACGGGTAGGTCGATGCGGCGGAGGCGGGGTGGCCTGCGCCGGGCGAGGGCGTCGCGGTGGTCGGGGCTGGCCTGCCACGGCACCTGCCGCAGGACCTCCAGGGCGCTGCCCGACCACAAAGCGGTGTCCGGCTCGCTGTCGGGAACGAGGAGGAGGGGGTGGGTCGGCGGGCAGGCGCGGCGGCCGAGCGCGAGGGGAAAGGCGGGGGTGCGCAGCGCGTCGGCGAGGGTGGTGAGCACCGGTTCGGGTGCGGCGAGGGCGGCGACGAACACGGCGTCCTGCAGGTAGAACCGCTCGGTGACGTGGGTGTGCTTCGCCGGGGACGTCGGTTTCTGGAGGCCTTTCGCGCTGACCGCGGCGGAGGGTAGCGGCCGGCCGCGGTAGTCGCTGACGGTGTGGTAGTCGCGCAGCAGGGTGCCGGGCTGGTCGGTGCGGATCCCGAGGGTGAGGCTGAGGAGGTCCTCGATCGGGTCGGTGCGCCGGCGGCCCTGGGCGGCGGCGAGCAGCCCGATGATCCCGCTCTTCGTCGGTTCGGTGAGGGTGTCGCGGCGGTTGAACATGCTGCGGGAACCCCAGGACTGCAGGGGGCCGGCGAGGCGCAGCACCAGGCAGTGGCGGGGCGGGTCCTGGCTCATCGGACGCTGCTCATGAGCCGGTCGCGGGCGRYAGCCACCACTGTGTCGAGAACCTCGTCGAACGGCTTCGGCTCGCCGAGCGCCTTGACGATCATCGCCGTGGTGTCGGTGTTGGTGTTGGTGTCGTCGGGGGCGCGGTAGGTGGAGGCGAGGATGTCGGGCTGGAGGCCCCACAGCGTCGACGCGCTGTTGAGTTCGATGGCGAACTGCTCGAGGGATCCGGTGAGGACGCCCCGGCCACGGGGCAGTACCGGCTTCTCGAACGCGGAGACAAGGTTGACCGGCTGGTCGGGGCGGATCGCGATGGTGAGCAGGTTCGGCACGGTGCGGTGGGCGAAGGAGTTCTGATGGCCGGTCGGCATGGAGGTGGTGAACGCGGTGAGGAACACCCGTAGCGCCTCGACGGTCGCCTCGATGTCACCGCCGAGGTTCTCGGCGAGCTGGTGCAGGCCGACGGTGGCGAACCGGTACAGCGTCGCGGACTGGAACTCGACCGTGCCGATCATCCCGGCGCCGGTCTCGTCCTTGGCGTTCTGGTCGTCAACGGCGGTGTAGTAGTCGAACTCGACGTCGACGGCATGGGTGGACAGGGCATGCGCGACCTGGGTGGCCGCGTCGACGTTCAACGACGCCAGGTCGGCGACCATCCGCCCGAACAGCGCGACGTCGATCGGATGCCCGCTGCCGAGAGTAGCCAGGACAGGCACATCCTTGACCGCGGCGAGCAGATCGCCGTCGCTGAGATCGGCGAGGCGCGGCACATCCTCGACAATGAGGTCGATGAGCCGTTCGAGCTGGGGACGGCCAAAGAACAGCAGATAGGCGGTCTCCGCCGCCTTCTTCCCCGCACTGATCTTCAGAGCGGTCAGAAGGCTGGTGGCGATCCGGGTGCTGGTTTCCGCGTCGAGCGCGCAGCGGGTTGCGAGCCGTTCCGCGAGCAGCGCGGAGATCCGCTTGGTGCGTGTTCCGAGCTGGGCCTGATCGATGTGGTCGGCGAAGGCGGTTCGCGTCGCCCGCTTCCAGGCCTGGGACGACACCCGGGCCCGCTTCACCCCGCCATAGACGGCTTGTTTCGGGGTACCGGCGTCGTCTCGGTTGAGGTTGGACGGAGGGACGGTCTGCAGGATGTGGACGTCGATGTAGCAGCGCATTGGTAGATGCCTCTTTCTGCTGGGTCAGGACGGGAAAGCCCCGGTGCGCGGAGGCAACGCCGGAGGTTAGACGGAAGATCAGGAAGTGCCGGGCGCGGYGGCCGGGGTAGCGGCTTTGTCTTTCGGGGGCCGGTAGAAGTACTGGGCTCCCCACCGGCGGCGTACGTCGCCGATCCGCTCGGGGGTCTGCCAGGCGATGAGGTCCCGCCAGAGTTGGGTGTAGTCGAGGCCGACGGGGACCTGGCGGAACTGGCGGACCAGACCACGCAGGTGGTAGGCGGCCTCGTCCAGGGTGGTGGCGGTGGCCACGGCGTTGAACCGCCGGTCGACCGCCTCAGGACTGAACTTGTCGCTGCTACGCAGGCGTAGAGCAGCCTCGCCGAGCCCGATGCCAGGCTGATACGCCGCAGTGGGCAGGGACTGCTGGTGCACCGCGAACAAGGTGAGCGCGACGTGCTCCGCGGTCAGGGACCAGGTTCTGCGGCCATCGACGGTGAGCGTGGAGTAGTAGCGCCACATCTCCGGGACGCTGCCAGGCTCGCGGCCAACACCGCGGCGCAACGCGGCCAAATCCGCCCCGTCGGGCCGGTCGCCCTTATGGTCCCGTTCCCAGAAGTGCCGTGGCGATGTCGTCTCGCGTGGCGATGTCGTCTCGGATGATGTGGACGATGCGGACGGCGCCGCGGTTACCTCGGTCATCAGACCTTCCTGACGGGTCGTGGGAATCAGGCGGCGGCCAGAGCAAGCCGGTTGTCCTCGTCCTTGCCGAGCACGTCGTTGAGCGTGCGCCGGAATGACATCTCGGCGCCGGCGAGGCGGGCGCCGAACGGCTCACCGGGATCGCGGCCCAGGAACGTCTCAGGACCGGCAGCGGACAACACCGGGTCGACGACCTCCCACGCCAACCGCCGAGCGAGGATCCGCCACGCAAGTTCGGCCCGCTTGGCGTCCTCCGGATGCTGCTGCAACCCGGCTAGCAGCCGGTGCACCGTCGGATTGAAGCTGTGGATCAGTATTTCTCCGAGCCGCTGGCCCTTGTCCCACGGCAGCTTGTCCGTCGCACCGGCAGCCTCACGAAGATCGTCGCCGAGACGGTTGGCGGCGATCCGCAGGCTCTCGGCCTGGGCCGCCACCGCCAGCACGGTCTCACGGACCGCGGAGTCCCGTGCCAGCGCGGTGACCGGGAGGGGAATCTCATCGGCCATTACCTCGTCGATCACCGCCGACTGCGTGCCGTACTTCACCCCGACGRTCAGTACCTGCAGTGGCAGATCATCGGGGACATAGCCGTCGTCACGCAGCCGGGCGAGCTGCGACAGCGCCGTCGGCGCGAACACTTTGTCACTCGACAAGGGCGTTGTGGTCAGCAGAGCCTCCAGCCCGCGCCAGGCCGACCGGCCCGGCTGATGCCGCACCGGACGGACCGGCGGCTCGTCGGCTTTGGGCTTGTCAACCTGCCGCCACGCCGTGTGCGGTTCGAGTGCGTGCACCGATCCGGTGAGCCGGTCACCGGCGGTGAGCACCACCCGTCGGACCGAGACATCCTCGACAGCCGTCGGGTCTGCCTCGGGCACGAGCCGGATCCGCCGCGACTGCCAGGTCAGCAGATCCAGTAGCCCTTCCGGGGCGCGAGTCTCCCAGCGGGAGGTGGCRCTGCTTTCGGATCTCCATTGCGGCCGGTCCTTCTGCCGCAGACCGTGCCGCAGGACGGGGATGCTGAGCATCAGCGTATGGAAGAGCGTCTCACCCAGCGGCAGGACGATCCCGAACTGCCCGAGCGGCCCGGTCGGGTTCCCCGTCGTCTTCCCCGTCTTGACCTTCGGGTCATCCGCCGCTCCGGTCTTGATCGCGGCGGTGTCCCAGCAATGGGCTGCGAGCAACGCCCGTGCCGCCGCAGCGGGCGTCAGGCTCGGCGGGTCGTTCTCGGTCCGGGAACTGAACAGCGGAACGTTGTTCCCCGAGGCCAGCCGCGGAACCAGCAGCGACACCGGCTTCGTCTCGTCCTTCGCGGTCCGCAACCCGGCGACCTGCGCAAACGGAGCCGTCGGATGAAACAGATGAAATCGTGCCGCCTGTCGGATCAGATACGACTCGATGCCCTCCTCGTCCTCAGCCCGATCTTTCCTGATAATCCGGTCGAAACAGCCAGCCTCCCACCGCTGTGACCACTCCTCGTCGGTACGGGGGGCGCCGAACACGTCCAAGACGACGGGCAGCAGGACCTGACGCAGCACCGCCACGGCTTCGAGCGGATCATCAAGGGCCAGCCCGTCGATCGTGTGAGCGTTGACGAGCGCCTTCCTGATCCCCACCTCCAGGCGCCGCCCCCGCTTGATCACTGGGATCCATTGCCCATCGATCAGGTTGAAACCGTTCACTCATTCCCCCGTTCGTAGGCCCCGGCCTGCRCCGACCGTCGGTGGCTCAGCCGAGATGTACCAAGGGCCACCGACAGTTTTGGTCGACCGCGACGGCGCGGCACGTCGGCTGCTACCGATCGTGCGGCTCCTGCTAGGAGATGGACATCTGGCGTCGCCACATCAAGGATCTCCTAACCCATGGCGACCAGATAACTGGCCGAACGGTGCCCATGCTCCCGCTTCGCACCGAAGGTAGCGCATACAGTGACGTATGGGGTGAAAAGGTATACCTGTACGGATTCTCCTTGTCTCGGAGCATGGGGGTCAGCCGTCCCATCTTGAGCGCCGAGAAGATCAACACCTTACCCCGGTCCGGCAGTTCACCCTTTACCAGCAGCCGGTCGAGTATCAGTAGCCGCTCGAGTATCAGCAGCCGGTCGAGGCGCGAGTCTCAGCCCGAGCTTGTTGTCATAGGTCAGGTGTCGCCCCCCGAGGATCGCCGACATGCGATCGTCGAGGATCAGGGCGCGGGTGTGGCGGAGCCAGGAGTCACCGTCCCAGCCGGCCAGGGGAGTCAGTTCGGCATGCGCCGCGGCGGTGATCTCCTTGTTCGCGGGCAGGCGGATGGTGGCTCCGACGACCTCTTCGAGGACCGCGTCGTCAGACACGGCAACTTCGCCGATGTGCCCGAGCGATCGGCCCGCGAGCGTGAGATACCCGGCCGGTCCGCGGCGGACGAGGACGACCTCCACGGACTCGTCGCTGTCACGGACGACCGCGGTGAGGCGTTCCTCGGTTTCCAGCGGCGCGGTCGCCTTGTCGTGCAGACCCTCGAGCGTGGTCAGGCCCAGACCGTCCTCGCCGGAAAGCAGAAATCCGGTGGCGTTCACCTGGCGACGCCGCTCCTTGGCCTCCCATTCCTGCCTGGCCTCGGCCGCGGCATCAGCCCAGTGCGCCGGGCCGAGAGGCTCATCACCGTAGCCGAGAGCGACGAGGCCGGGCACGTCGGCGGGAATCGACCATCCACCACCCGTGGCGGCTTCGGCGACGAGAGCGGCGGAGCGCAGCAGTAGATGATCCCCGTACACGGCCCGGCTGCCGGCGGGCCAGAGTGGCACAGCCCCGTCGGRCAGCCGCAGACCGCTGACGATCACTTTCGGGTCGCGAAGCCGGGCCGGTCGCTGCCCGGTCGGCCGGTCATGCCGATGCAGCCGGCCGACCCGTTGCAGCAGTAGGTCGATGGGGGCGAGATCGGTGACGAGGATGTCCACATCGACGTCGAACGACTGTTCGGCCACCTGGGTGGCCACGACGACGAGCCGCGCGGGCCGGTCCTGGGCGTTCTCCCGTCCGGGGGGGCCGAGCTTGTCCACGACGTCTTCCGTACGGCTCGCGCGTTCGGCTGCGGTGAACCGGGAGTGCAGCAGCACCACGTCATCACCGAACGTCGTCCGCAGCTCGGCGTAGACGACCTGGGCCCGCTGGACGGTGTTACACACGACGAGAGCGCAGCCGCCCTCGCTCACCTCCGCCGAGACAGCGGCGGCGATGCTCACCGGGGCGAAGTCGGTGGGCTCTGCCAGGATCTCTACCGCAACGGGCACGGACTCACGCCAGGGTGACTGGGACGTCACGGAAAACCGGGGCTTCCCGTCGGCCATATACACCGCGGTGGTGCTCGGGTAGCCGGTGGGCCGCGGCAGATCGGCGAGGTCGACATCGGGGCGCTGCAGGGCGCCCTGCAGATAGGCGCCGGCGAGCTGTGCACGCAGTACCGGCGGCAGCGTCGCGGACAGAACGATGACCGGCACGCCGGTGTCGGCGAGCCAGCGCAACGCCTCGAACAGGAACTGCGCCATGTAGACGTCGTAGGCGTGTACCTCGTCAAGGATGACGACCCGRCCGGCCAGGCCGGCGTGCCGTAGCATCACATGCTTCGTCCGGGTCGCCGCCTGCAGCAGGTGATCCACCGTGCCGACCGTCACCGCAGCGAGCAACCCCCGTTTCGATCCGAAGAACCACTCCGCGGCCGCCGCGGCGCCCGCCAGCGGTGCGTCGCGACGACCCGGGCCGCTCGTACCCGTACCGAAATCGTCGGCCATCCCATACTCGTCGAGATCGTCATGCACGTCGACGAACCGGACCTGCGACCGAAGTGCCGCCCACTCCTTGTTGAAACGAGCCCGGCCGTGCAGTAGGCCGATCGGAACCTCGGGATCCACCGCGGTGAGCCAGCCGCGGACCCGGCTGAACATCGGATCGCTCGTCGCCTGCGTCGGCATTCCGACGAACACCCCATCCGCACCGACCTTGCCGGCCAGTACCTCCGCGGCGGCGAGCGCCGCCTCCGTCTTCCCCTCACCCATCGGCGCTTCCAGGATCAGTAGCCCGGGGCCGGGCATTTCCCGCACGGCCTGGACCGCGGCGCGCTGCGCCGGCCGGGCTGGCTTACCGAATCTGTGGTGCACCAGGTCAGACTGGTTGCCGGGTGCGGGCCGGTCGGAGCGCCACCCGCCACGCAGACCCAACTGTGCCCAGGCTCGCTGTGCACGCTCCCGCGAGCCCTTCATCGAGATCTCCGCCAGATCCGACAGCCCACCGAAATGCTCTTTGTCGCTCGCGACCCAGTCTGCCATGATGATCATCCCGGATAGGGCGAGCTGACCTCCGCGGGATGGTGTTCGCAGCTCCGAAAAGGAAGCCAGGTCAACGTTGAGGTCGCCGGCCACCCGGTCGACGAACGCACGTTGGACGTCGAGCCACGGTCCGGCGCCGTGGACGGCGGGCTTGTGCACAAGACGGCCACGGTCCGGTATCAGGCCGTGATGGCCCGCGACCAGCGGCCACACCCAGTCACACCCCGGCCGACTCCAACCGACCTGCGGGAGATACTTGCGGACGATGACAGCCCCCGCCCGCGCGTGATGCCACTGCCGGCCCTGCTGAGGAGTCACCCCTCGCCAGCCAAGCCCGGCAGCCCGAACGCGCTGCGCCAAACCCTCGTCCTTCATCTGAAAGGCCGGCGTGGCCTTACCGACATCATGCAGGCCGCACAACAGCGCGAACAGAGACCGCCCGCGACCATCGCTGCAATCATCCAGACGATCCCGAATGGTGGATGCGAGGAAACGATCCCAGACAAGTTCGCCCAYCGCCGCCGTATCCAGAAGATGGCCGAGGAGCAGGTGCATCGATCCCCCCGCCTTCTCCGCCGACTTCCCCCATATCATACCGAAGAACTCATCATCCATGAAGACTCCCATCCCAGATATAATGGACAGCCCCATTCAAGCACCTTGCGAAATGAGCCCGTTCATGGGGGCTTGGACGTGACATCGGCCGTCGTAGAAATGCTGTTGACGGCTTGCCTGATTCGTTTTACTGATTATTGAGCTGTGCGTTCTCCCAGCCCTGAAGACAGGAAATCGCTGGAAAGATCCCCGCGCCTGCGGGGACGACGGGGCCTCCAACGGGAGGCGATCCGCGCGCGGCCG
>NZ_MRUJ01000280.1:0-9965 GCF_002099325.1 Frankia sp. KB5
CTACACCGTCACCATCACACCAGCGGCATAGCCGCTACCCCAGACAGAAAGGAACACCCGCAGCACGCGCACCGAATACCGATAAGACCAGCGTTGGAAGCCCGGCTCCCAGCGCCTTCCCGCATGCCCGGAACCAGCCCCTCCGCGGTCCAGCAATTCACTCCTCAGAACCCCAGCATCGTCCTCGGCTTCTTCGGCGACCCCCATCTCGCCTACATCAGCTGGTAGTCGCGTCCAGATACTTTCTTTCCTATTAGTACACCGTTCCGCCGTCCCCGTGGCCGGTCGGTGTCCACTGCACCGAAGATCCTTCCCTGATGTTCGCCGGCCCTTACGGCGGTGTGCGGTGTATCAATGGCGTCTGGACGGGCGGACCCCAGCCGACAGGGCCAACTCCGACGCCTCCTCGGCCGACTATTCCGCCGACATCGCCGGCGCCCGGTCTGCTACGGCCGCCCCACACGCCTGTAGCGAGCCCGACAKCTACGCCGTCCGCACCCGACATGGCTACTCCGCAGGGTGGCGCGTCCTCCCCGGCCGAACCGTCGCATATCCCGTCGGTGGTGGCCAACTCTCCGTCAGGCTGACGATGAGCCCGACGGCTTGGCGCGCAGGTCGGTGCGCTTGCCCTGCCCGGGCCGGTTGTCGAGCCAGGTGGTGATGGTGTCGCGGCGCCAGCGGGGYCGGTCGGGTACGGACAGGTCGTCGGGTGCGGGGAGTAGTCCGCGTTGCCGGTAGTTCCGGACGGTTTGGGCTTTCATCGGCTGGTTGCGGCTGGTGGCGTACGCGGCGATCTGTGTGTAGCCGAGGAGTTCGTCATCGTCACCCATGGGGACAGAGTATGCCGCAACCCTAAGTTGTTCGACTGTTGAGTGAATCGAAGAGACAAGGGGTTACTTCAACCCTAGGTTTGGTGGTGTCGGAACACCGGACCGCCAGGGGGCACCAGATGACCATCGTCGACACCGGCACCACCGTCCGGCCCGTCGAAGTCCAGGCCCCCGCCGACCACTCGATCAGCATCGCGACCGTGGCATCCGAGCTGAGCATCAAGGAGTCCACCGTCCACCGCTATCTGCGCGCCGGACGGCTCGCCCGCCTCGGCGGCGCCGTCTCCGCCGACTCGGTCGCCGCCTACGCCGCCGCACGGGCCATGAACATCACCCGCACCCGGTTCCAGCCTGCCAAGGCCTACACCCCGGCGTCGCCGATCGAAGCCGCCTGCGCCGCCTACAACGCGGGCGTTGAGGCACGCCGGGCCGCGGACCGGACAATCCGACCGGCGAAGAAAACCCTTCAGGCCGTCGGCCCTGGAAGCTACGGGCCGTGGGACGTGGAAATGGTGCCGTCCGGGCGGGAAACCCCGAACCTGGAAGAGATCACCCGGATCCTCACCGGTCTCGGCATGGATGTCCCCATGAGGCCTGTGGCGGACACGATCCGGGTGACCTGGGTCGGCTGACCCCGGCGGGGCCCGCGCCGCCGGGTCATGTTGCCGACGCCGGCAACATGACCCGCCAGATAAAAGTCACTTTGACCATAAACGGGTCGGACCCCTGGAAACAGCACGACGGGGCCCGCGACCATCAAGACCACGAGCCCCGCCGGGGCAGGCGGCGCCGTCGCGCTGGTCGCTGGCGGGCCGCCCATCGACCCGTTGGACGTACTCCCGGGTTGCGGGTGGCACCCAGTTCCGCGCCGACGCCACCGGTCCGGGCCGCATCGGCTCAGTCGCATCCGCCGATGCACACGGCTTTGCCGCGTTTGACGGTGAGCGGCCGTTCCTGCCCGCACCTTTCGCATTTCGGCATCGGCGCGCGGCCGGTGGTGCCGTCCGGGGTGAGGGTCCGTGCGGCCCGGTCCTCGGCGCGGCGGGCGGCACGGCGGGCACGGTTCYGCCGGTTTCTCTCACGTACCTGCTGCTGGTCTCTCACCGCGATTGCCATGCCGCGGGGGGAGGTTTGCGCGAGCCGGGTTAGGAGACCGACGCAGCCGCGGCACCAGCGGCCGTCCGGTTGGGTTCGGGTTCCGTTGCACTGCCGGCAGGTGGTCATGGTCAGTTCTCCTTCGCCGGGCAGCCGTCGGCGCAGACAGCGCCGCGGCTGGTGACGTTCAGCGGGCTGCGGGTGCCGCACTTTTCGCAGGCCGGCATAAGCGGCCTGGCCGGTGTGGTGGTCGGCTTCTTCCGGGCCGCGGTCTTCTTCTTGCGTGGCGCCCGGGTCGTTGTGGATTCGGTGCCGAGCCGGTGCGGCCGGCTGGTCTGCTGGCGGCCCTCGACGTCCAGGCGGCGGCCGAGGATGCCGTCGACGAGCCGCTGTCCGGCACCGACGATCCGATCCCCGGCGCCCCCGGCGGCCGAGTTGCAGGCCGGGCAGGGGCCCCGGTTCCGGCCGCGGCCGACCATTCGGGTGCCGCGGCATCGGGTGCACTTGGCGGACATGAAGCTCTCCTCTCGTGCCCCTCCAGGACCGTCCTGGAGGGGGTGTGCGGTGTGGGCCCGGAACCCCCTCTACGCCCGCTACCGCGCAGGTCAGAGGGGTCTACCGGGCCCGCTACCGGGGTAGTGGGGGCCCTCTACATCCGGCCGTGGGGTCCCGGTCGGGGTAGAGGGGGCGCGCCGGGCGGGAAGGTAGAGGGGGATCCCTCTACCGGGCGGGCGGCGAGGACTTCGGGTGGGATCGCCCCTTCGATGTCGCGGAGCAGATAACCCGCCCGGTTCTCACCGTTGATCTTTACTTGTTTCATGGATCGGACGACCCCGGCCTTGGTCAGCTCGTCGGCCAGGCGGGTGCCGTCCCACTCCCCGTAGGCGTCTTCGTCGAGGTTGACCAGGGCCGGCAGCAGGTCCTCAGTCCACATCCGCGACCGCTGCCCGAAGGCCTCCATGACGTCGCCGATCAGCGGCGGGATGAGGTAGCCGACGGTGCCGGCGGCGGCGATGTCCCCGCAGGCCTGCCCGGTCAGGGTGCCTTCGGCCAGGCGCAACGCCCGGCCCCGCTGGCAGATCGTCTCGAACTGCGGGTTTTCCAGCAGGTCGGCTTTCACCGTGACGAAGCTGGCTGGGCCGGTGACGAGCACCCCGACGCCTTTGTGTTCCTCGGACAGGGTGGAGGCGTCCGCGCCGGCTTTCGCCTTCCCGTCGCCGAGGACCATGTCGGAGCTGGTCTTGTCGGTGACCTGGGTGGAGTACCGGTAGGTGACGATCTCACGGAGTTTCGTCGGCACCGACTTGGCGTCCGGCCGCTGGGAGGCGTAGACGGGCATGATCCCGGCGGCCGGTCCGCGGCGGGCGATCCGGGCCAGCTTCCCGATGATCCGCTGACGGTCCTTGTCCTCCTCGACGGCTTCGAAATATTCCTGGAGTTCGTCGATGGGCAGCAGGATCAGCGGTAGCCGGTATTGCCGCATGATCTGCGGGGTGAGTTTCCCTTCCGGGCACACCACGGCCGGCAGGGTTGCCAGCAGCGCGAACCGCCGTGACATCTCGGCGATCAGCTCGTCAAGCATCGCCTCAAACGCGACGAGGTCTTCCGGGTCGGCACCGGAGACGTAGCGGTGGGCGACCTGGGCGATGGCCCGGAAGTCGGCGCCGCCTTTGCCGTCGGCGAGCCAGATCTGCACCCACGGGTCGAGCACGGCCGCGGCGACCAGCAGCCGCATCGAGAACGTTTTGCCGCGCCGGGGCAGGCCACCGAAAAACGCGGACTGCCACAGCAGCAGGATGTCGATGCGGTTCCCTTTGGCGTCCTGGCCGAACGGCACCGCCTTCCAAAAGTCGAACCGTTCCACGTCGATCAACAGCGACGGGGCGGGGGTGCCCAGGTACGGGTCGTCGTCGGCGACCCACAGCGACAGCCGGCGGCCGTGCCCGCCGTCGTGGGCCCGCACCCGGCGCATCAACAGTTGGATTTCGTCGACGCCCAGCTCGGCGGCGATCGTCGGAAGCTTCCCGATCGCATCGGCGGCGGTTTTCCCCCAACCCGGGGAAGGTCGACCATGGTGTCCCAGCCGCGGTCCAGCCGGTCGCGCACGATCGGCGCGCACAGCACCAGGCTCGCGTCAGGGCCTTTGAGGAGACCGGCGGCGCGGAACGCGGCGTTGAGATGCTCCGGGGCCAACGACACCCGGTTGTCCGGCTGGACAGTCCACGTCGACGGGCCGTCGGGGGTGGGACGGTGCCGGCCGGCGATCCCGGCGGCGCCGACGGCGGCCACACCGGTCAGCGCCGGCACCCAGTCCCCGACCATGGCCGCGGCGACCGCTTCGGCGACCCCGGTGGTGGCCAGCGTGCCGCCGGTGATGTACCAGCGGACCTTGCGATGGTCGCGGACGACGAGCACCTCACGGCCGAGTTTGCCGCTGTCGGTGTCACGCAGCTCGCCGGCCAGATCCTCGGCGCGGACCCAGGACCACCAGAACCGTCCGGCCCGCCAGGTGCCGCGGGYGACCGCGGCCGGGGCCCGCCAGGTCGAGCGGACCGAGACCCGGGCGGCGACCCGGYCGGTGTGCCGGGCGGTCGCCCGAGCCACTGTCCGGCTCGTCACCCACGCCGGCAGGCGGATCGGGTCGCCGATACGGGCACGGGGCGGCAGCACCGGACTGGCGGGCAGCACCTCACCTTGCACCGCCGTCGAGGCGAACGGCGGCACCTCGACGGCTTCGACGGCAGGCGCCCACGGGCCGGTGACGACGGTGCCCTCGCGCACCTCCTCAAGCTGCTGTTCGGTCATCGATCGTCACCTCCACGGGTCATGTCACGGGGGACGGCCAGGTCGGCGGCCCGGATCCAGATGGAGGCCGCCAGCGGGGCGATCCGGGCCGCGGTGGCGGCGGCCACGTCGAGGCGTTCGGCGGTGTCCACGATCAGAGCGACCATCAGGCCGGTCAGGCGCAGCACGAGCACGACGACGGCCAGGACAACCAGGCCGGCGGCGACCGGCCAGGGCAGCGACCGCAGATCCTCCCGCACACCACCGGTCATGACCCGTCCCCGAACAGCTCGGTGTTGACCTTGTCGCGGAGTTCCCGGGCGGTTTTCGCGCTGACACCCAGCGCCGCGCGAAGCCCGTCGGCAGTGACCCGACGGCCGTTGCCGCGGGCGTAGCGGCGGGCGGCGTCCAACGCCTCGTCGGGGGTGAGCTTGCGGCGGGCCTGCGGGTCGATCGGCCGACTGTTCCGTACCCGTCGCTTCCCGGTCGGCTGGTCCGGGACGGGCGGGTCGAGGGTGGCCACGCCACCCGACTCGCCACCCGACTCGTCGTCACGTTTCCGCAGGTCGGCCCCGTTAGTCGGGTCGGCGGGAGTCGGGGCGGCCAGGTCGGCGCCGGACGGTTCGACAGGCCCGTCCGGGCCGGCACCGGCGACCAGTTCGGCGAGCCCGGCGTCCCACCCGTCCACCACGTCGACGGGCAAACCCGGGACGACCGCGGGCATCAGCCGGCGGCGGTGCGGGGTGTACCGGCCCGGCGCGTAGACGAGGGTCGCGCCGCCGTCGGCGGCCAGCTCGACCACCGCCCGGCGGATCGCCAACCGGCGGGCCCGCTCCACCCGCCGGGCAGCGAGACGGGCATGCCGGGCGGCGGCCCGTTCCGCCCGGGAACGAGGCGGGGCAGCTACCGCAAGCTGGTGGGCGCCGACCCCGGCGACGGAGACGACGGCCATCACCAGACCGGCGACCGGCCCGCGGCTGGTGGCGCCGTGCGCGAAGTTCAACGCGGCCCCGACCCCGGCGAAGACGACGATGCCGACGGTCAGCCACCGGGTGGGCCGGTCCGGGGTTCGGCGCCGGGAGACCAGCACGGCAAGGGCGAACGCCCACGCCCCCAACTCGGACAGGGCGGGCAGCGCAACACCGGTGACCCCGCCGTACAGCTGGAACCCGTAGTAGGCCATCGCGGGGATCGCCATCCCCGCGCACACCACTGCCAGCGGGTAGACCAGCAACTCGACGGTGTGTTCGGAAGCCCACCCGGCCAGCTCGGCGCGGCGGGCTTTCCGGGTGTTACGGCGCCGGGTACGGGACGTTTCCCGCTCGGCGCGCCGCTTCTCGACCCGCCCGTCGGCCTCGGCCCGCGCCTTCGACCGGCGTGCGGCGGCGGCGTCCAGGTCGAGGCGGGCCTGTTCCCGGTCAGCGGCCCGGTCCGCGCGCCGCTGATCAGACCAGATGCTCATCGCCGGCCACCGCCGTTGCGGCTGACCCCGGCGTGCACGAGCGTCCGATGCAGCTCGATCATGCTGTGCAGGTCGGCGCCGGTCGGCGCGGTGATGGTCTGCCCGCAGCCGTCAGGGCAGATGCTGCTGTGCTGCGCGGCCATGTCAGACCACCCTCGCGTAGATCACATACTCCTGTTGGATGCCGCCCGGCCCGTAGGGCGCGGACCAGCCTTCGGCCATGTCGACCACCCGGCCGGCGGACACCCGCTCTACCCAGGGACGCATCCACGTTTCGACGTCGGCCAGGCGCAGCCGGTCGTGGTCCCCGCCGAATCCGAGGGTCGGGTGGATGGCGGCCGGGGTGACCCCGGCGTACGGGAACGGCCCGGGGGTCGGCGCGCCGGGTGCGTACAGCGTCCACATGCCGTAGCCGCACGGCGGGGTGATCGCCCACACGTCGCCGGAAGGGTCGCGGTGCGCGGGATGCCAGCCGGTGAGGTCGGTGCCTTCCCACGTCGCACGCAGACGACGGCGCAGCGCGATCACTATGACGACGGCCAAGGCGACCGCGAGCAGGACGAGGCCGATCCTCATCGGGCCACCGCCTGTCCGACGACCCCGGCTGCGGCGAGGAGGGTCAGGGCTGTTCCGAGGAGACGTAGACCGGTCCGGTTCCAGGCCCATTTGGAGGCGACGACATCAGCGACGGCGGTGACCTGACGGTCGGCGGCATCAAGCGCGGTCGGGGTGCGGTCCAGGACGGCGCCCAGCACGCCCGCAGCTGCGGCGGCGCGGACATGCCAGCAGTGGTATGCGCCGGCCGGGGTTGCGGTGTGGCGGGGGATGGCCGGGCACAGCGCCCGGCCCAACGCGGCGATGCCGGCGACGGCGGCGCTTACCCCGGCCCACCACAGGGCGGCGACGGCCAGAGGCAGGCCGGCCGGGGGCCAGGAGGTGACAACGAAGCCCAACCCGGCAGTCGCCCCGGCGAGGATGATCCCGACCTGGCTGTCGCAGCGGGCGGCTTCGGCGCGCATCGAGGCGATCAGGTCGGTACGGGTGTGCATCCGGGTCGCGACCGTGGTGCGGGTCGCCTGGTGGGTCACGAGAGGTCTCCTGTCGGTCTGGTCCTGCGTGGGGTGGGCTGGAAGGCGCGGCGGGCCTCCGGGCTCAGCGCGGCGTACAGGGCCAGTGCTTTGCGGACCGCGGGGCCGACAGGTTCGCCGGCCAAGGTCAGGCACAGAGCCGCGTGCAATGCCCCGACGGCGTAGGCGTGCCGGATGGCCGGGTCGAAGTCGGCCAGGGTTGCCCGTGCCGCGGACAGCTCGGCATCGGTCGGCGGGTCCAGCGGGAAGCCGCCGGTGCTGGTGCCGGTCATCGGACACCAGCCGCAGGCGCGGGCCGGGTGGTCTCGGTGGACTCCAGGGCGTCGCGACGCTCCCGGGCCGCCATGTCCAGCGCAAGCAACCAACGCAGCTCGGCGGCGGCAAAGTAGGTGTTGCCGCTGCGGATCGCGGCGACGATCAGACCGGCATGCCCCGCGGACCGGGCGCCGACGACGGCATAGGTGCCCATTGCGGATGCGCTACCGATCTGGAGACGGGCGGCTTCAAGTTCCTCGGGGGTCGGGGTTAGTTCGTCGGTGGGGATCAGCGGCCGGGGGGACGGCTTCTGTACCCGGGGGGCGTGGGGGCCGGTCATGCCTATCCGCAGGTGGCATCCGGTGTCAGCGAAGTCGATCCGGTTGATCACGGTTCCTGTGGGGATGGAGGCGAGGGCGGTGCGAAAGTCTTGGATGTCGGCGCCGCAGTCGACAGCGACCTGCCAGATGTCGGAGTTGCCGCGGCTGCGGGTTTGGGTGACCTGGACGGCGGCGGTCACTGGTCGGCGTCGCGGCGCGCGATGAGGACGTCGATCAGAAGCCCGGACGCCCGGGTGTAGCCGGCGTGCTGGTAGCCGGCTGCGATCCGGTCTGCGAAGCCGAGTTCGGGGTCGTCCTGCCGGTCGTGGAGGGCCTGCCGGGTGTCGTGGATGCGCTGGGCGCCGAGGGGGCTGTCGCCGCTCAGCCACTCCACGAAGTGGTGGAGGGCACGCTGGCCGCCGCGGTGTGTCTCGTCGGCTTCGAACCGGTCGGCGAGTGGCCTGCTGGTGTCGCGGGCGGTCGCGGAGAGGATGTCGAGTTCGGCGCCCAGCTGTGCGAGTTTGGTGAAGCCGGCGTTTTTCTGGCTGAGTGCGAGCAGGTCAGGGTGCGATGCGAACGGTTCGGGCATGCTGGTGGACACGGTTCGGCTCCTGTCAAGGTCAGGGGTTTGGGTCGAGGCCTCCGCCTGGTGGTTGCACACCGGCGGGGGCCGTTTTGCGTGTGGGGCTGTCTACGCCGGGTCGGYCGTCGGGCGGCCGTCGAGGATCGCGGCGATGTCGGCCCGCCGGTAGCGGCGGTGGCCTCCCGGTAGTTCGACGGACGGGATGTCGCCGTTGCGGGCCCAGCGGTTGAGGGTCGTCGCGCCGCAGCRCAGCGCCTTCTGTGTTTCTGCCGGAGTCATCAACTCCGAGTCCTCGGTGCCTTCCGGCGCCGGCCTGTCCTGCACTGTTTGGCCCCCTTGGTCGATGTGGTCGATCTGACGGGGAGGACGCTACGCAGGACGGTATAGACAGTCAAGACAGTTGCTCGGATGCGTAACCATGCCAGGTGGACATGACCGTCAAGACAGTCTTCGCTACCGTCTGCTGCATGACGCCCGACGAGCGCAGGCGCGTGTACCGCGCGATCGAAGACGATCTACGACGGCGGATCGCGTCAGGGGAGCTCGCAGAGGGCGCCAAGCTGCCCAGCGAGAAGGACATCGCCGAACAGTGGGGCACATCTCGGCCGACCGTCCGGCAGGCACTAGGGGCGTTGTATGCCGATGGCCTGATCGACCGACAAGCGCCGTTCGGGACGTTCGTCCGGCGTCGGCCAGGGGTCGAGATCCAGTGGACAGACACCCGATACCAGCGGCGGCCCGATGGCCCAACCTCACCGTTCGCCCGCGACGCCCAGCAAGCGGGCGCCGTCCCTGACTGGCGGTGGACAACCCGGCGGGAACGAGCCGACGAGAGGATCGCGGCCCGGCTCGGTATCGAACCTGGCGACCACGTAATGACAACCGGGTACCAGTTCCTGGTCAGCGGCCAGCCGGTACAGCTATCCACAAGCTGGGAGCCGTACGCAATCGTCGGCGGCACACCTATCGAAGAACCCGAAGGCGGCACCGGGCCAGTCGGCGTCATCGCCCGCTTCGACTCCATCGGCATCCGCATCGACACGGTGACCGAGATCGTCCGGTCCCGGCCCGCCACCGGCGACGAACGGCGCACCCTGAACATCGCACCCGGGATGTGGGTCCTGGAAATCGAGCGGACTCATCTCGCCGGTGAGCGGCCCGTCGAAATCTGCGACATCGTCCAGCCGGCTGACCRCGCAGCGCGGGGTTACCGCATCAAGATCCTGTGAAGGGTATGYGGGTGCACGCGAATCTGCGTATCCCGGAGTGACATGAAGCCCGGGCGCCGTTGACACTCCAACGCCCTGGGACAACCAAAAGCCTTCCGCAGATCAACGCCAACACTTTATTTGCCTTCGCGGGGAGGCTGTTCCGCCCTTTCTCGCCACTTCTTCCACAGGAAGCCGTATCGTCACGCTCCGACTCAAGCTGAGAGCCACATGCAAGGGGGGCGGAGTGGGCTTTCTTCGGCGCGCCTGGCTTTGGTGCAGGCGCCATCCCAAGACCCAATGCCAGTGAATTAAGAACCGCACCGACAAGATCCACTTC
>NZ_MRUJ01000281.1:0-9952 GCF_002099325.1 Frankia sp. KB5
TTCAGACGTAGTGCGCAGAGCCAACAATCGCGCCGTTTCCGATCTAGCTTCGCTGCGCGTCCGACTGGCCGCGACGTCGACCGTTCTCGCCGTACCCGCCCGGAACCTTGAGGACTTCGGGCGGAGGTACGGCGTTGTCCAGTTGCAGGATGCTTACAACCGGTGAAGACTCTCGAAAGTGTGGGACGGCTGATCTCGAATCGTTGCGACCAGGGATATTGTCATGGTCGGAGGTCCATGAAGTCGGCCATCTCGCTAAGGCCACTACTCTTTGCGGTGCGGACGCCGGTAGCATCCAACAATGTGCCGACCAATGAATGCGCCGTCCGTTGATTTCWCAGCCATTCGGGAGCAGACTTTCGGATGCTCACCAGAGTTCTCGTTGCACCCGGGTAATTATGCGTAGAGACCTGCGCTTCGGCCACGGTCAGTAGATGGCGAGACCACCTACCCGAAGACATCTTCTTCGATGGTCGGACGGACCGAGCCAGGTGGAGTGCTAGAGACGGATCGCCACCTATAAGAGTGTTTTCAACGGATGCCGTCTCGACCACAGTCGGCCCGAAAGAGATCCATGCATGCGGCCCGTAATCTATCCTGTCGGTCTCGACCCGAACAGCCGCCATGCGAGCAAGTTGGATCAGTTCGTGCGATGTATCAGGCCGGTTATTTCGGGATGCCGCGCTACTACCTCGAAGAAGCAATGTTCCCCACACCGAGAGATGCTGRGGTGTGGCCTTGGTCATCGAAGGTTCGATGTTTTCGGCAGCGCGTACCGCGATTTCTTCCGCTTCATCGAAGCGCCTTTGTCTTAGTAGATACCATGACAGCACGCCGGTGGCGGTCRCATCTAGGATTTCGCTACCCGCACGGGATGACGTCTCCTTTGCCTTCATCACAGACCAATAGCCGAGGTCTTCGTGTCGAAGGTAGATGAGTACGGCCCCTGCAAGGCGGTACGCCTGAGCCAGATAGCGCAATGCGGTTAGTTCATCGTCGCCGTCATAGTGCGACACTGCTACTTGTGCCGCATCGAGTATCCCGGGCAGCTCTGTAGCGGCGAGCTGATAGCGAGAACTGTTGTAAGCGCGCCCCGCCCGAGCCAAGGTTTTGCCAATTTCGTCTAGCGCGGGTGGTTCGCTGGCGGGGGYAGAATTCAGGCTATCCGACGAAGGCATTAGCGTCTTCCGCAGTGCCCAGAGACTAGGTTCCTGAAGAGAGTCCCGCGGCGCCACAGATTCGCCGTTATCGAAAAGCTCAGAGGTCTTAACGTTCAGACCACGGGCCAACGCATGAAGCGTTTCTATTCGAGYCCCCGCCCGTCGATTCTGCTCTAGCTTTCTGATTACGGCGACGCTGACACCAGAGCGTGCGGCTAGCTCTTCCTGTGAGAGAGAGCGCCTACGCCGTATCTGGGCAATCCTGTCACCAGGCATTATGTCGGGCATGCCGTCACCTCCGATGCGGAGCGTAGCAGAGGCCCGCAAGAATTCCCACCGACTGCTCAGGACGTCCCGCAAGTTCGTAGGCCCGGGATTGACTTTCTGAGGCCCGAAATCGGCCAGACCCCATGACGACTTTCGGAGCCGCGCGAGAGACACGACACATGGCCCCCGGCTCCCGTCATGCTGACGGGCTAGATYCACTGGAGGCTGACTCCCGGTGCTCCGCGCGTAGGGGACCGCCCGGCGGTAGATCAAATAGAGCAATCAGCTACTTCAGTTGCGGGCTTGCCGGCCCCGTTGGGCCCGACGAATCCGGCGACGACCCCCTCGGGAATCGTGAGGTCGAGACCGGTGACGACGGTCCGGCGCCCGTAACGCTTGGTCAGACCCTGGACGTCGACRGCGGCCGGCCGGTCTGTCTCAGGTACCGGCCGGGTGGTGCCGGGCCGGGTGGCGCCGGGCCGGGTGGCGCCGGGTGATGGCGAACCGGGCCCGCCAGTGGTTGTCATCATGGGAATCAGACTGGTGTGGCCGCCCCCTCACGTCGTCCGTCCAGCGGCGGCATCGTCGTACGCAATGTGACGCAGCACCGGGTACGCCCAGCCGGCTCAGACGAGGCMGGCCTGGTGGGCCAGGACGGCGAGCTGGGCCCGGTCCCGCGCCGCCAGTTTCACCATCACCCGGCTCACGTGGGTGCGGGCCGTCGCCGGACTGATCACCAGTCGGGCGGCGATCTCGTCGTTGGACAGCCCGTGGCCGACGAGGCTCATCACCTCGCGTTCCCGCACGGTCAGCCCGCGCAGGTCCGGGGCGGCGACGGCGGCTGGCCGGCGGGCGAAGGTCTCGATGACGAGTCGGGTCACCGTCGGGGAGAGCAGAGACTCGCCCGCGGCGACGACCCGGATCGCTCGCAGCAGGTCGGCGGCCTCGGTGTCCTTGAGCACGAAGCCCGAGGCGCCGCCCCGCAACGCCTCGAAGACGTATTCGTCCAGCTCAAAGGTGGTGACCATGACGACCCGGGTAGCGGCCAGGTCGGGATCCTCGACGATCGTCCGCAGCGCCGCCAGCCCGTCGAGGACCGGCATGCGGATGTCGAGCAGCACGACGTCGGGTCGGGTGGCGCGGACGAGTTCGACCGCGGCCCGACCGTCCTCGGCCTCGCCGACGAGCTCCAGATCGTCCTCGGTCTCGATGAGTACCCGCAGCCCGAGCCGCACCAGCGGCTGGTCGTCGGCCACCGCCACCCGGATCACGAGCGGGTCACCCAGCTGGGGAACGTCCGGCCGCCGCCGGTATGCACCGGAAGCTCGGCCCGGACCTGCCAACCGCCGGCCCGGACCGGTCCGGCGGTGAGGCTTCCGCCGAGCTCCGCGGCCGTGCCCGGCTGGTCGGTGACGTCGACGACGAGCCGGCCGTCGATGATCCCCATGGTGACGCGCACCCGTACTCCGTTCGGCTCCCCGTGCCGGAGCACGTTGGTCAGCGACTCCTGAATGATGCGGTAGGCCGCCAGATCGAGGTCCGCCGGCAGGCCCGTGAGATCCTGGGAGTCTCCCTGCGTGACGAGCTCGACGGGCACCCCGCAGAGCCGGACCTCGCGCAGCAGGCTCGGGAGTCGGCCGAGTCCCGTCAACGGGGTCCTGGGCGGCTCGTCAGGCGCCTCGCGGGCCCTGCCGGTCCCCCCTCCCGGGTATCCGTCGAGGACGCGGCGGCGGCGCTGGTGGTGGCGGCGGCGCTGGCGGCGGCGGTGACGGAGTCCGCGGCCGCCGCCGGGTCCGCCCGCCGGCCGGCCCGGGTGAGCGCCAGGGTGGCCCGCAGCTCGTCCAGCGCGTCGACGCTCGTCCGGCGGATGGCCTCCAGGGCCACCTGGGCCTGCTCGGGACGCCGGTCCAGCACATGCAGCGCCACCGCGGCCTGTAGGGAGATAATGGACCGGCTGTGGCCCACGACGTCGTGGACCTCGCGAGCCATCCGCAGCCGTTCCTGTTCGATCCGGCGGCGGGTCGCCTCCTCCTTGGCCTGCGCAGAGGCGATGCGGTTGAGTCTGATCAGGGCGCCCACGAAGGCGGGGACGGTGCAGGACGCGACCGTCCCGATCATCGTGATGCCGAACTTCCAGCCGCCGTCGGCATATCCCCGCAGTAGCGCGACGACCGAGCCGAGGAAGATCAGCAGAACGCAGACCCCCACGGCTCGGCTCGTCGTCCGCTGGTCGTGGCGCAGCCCGACCGCGAGCCCGGACACGATCACGGGAAAGAAGGCGGGGCCGTGCGGGTAGCCGGTGCCGAGGTAGCCGCCGAGGAGCAGGCTCGTGGCCATCAGCATGGCCAACGGAGCCCGGCGGCGCAGGGGGATGGCGGCGGCCAGCAGGGCGAGCAGCACGTAGGCGAAGGCATCCAACGGCCGGGAGGGGGGCACCTGGTCGGCACCAACCTCCCCGGAACCGCGGAGCAACGCCGCCGCGGTGAACGCGGTGAACAGGAGGTCACCGATCACCGGGAAGATGCCGCGCCTGGCCTCTACCATCTCTCCGACGGTAGCGAGCCGCCGTCGTGCCGACATCCGCCACTGGACGTATCCGGCGTACGGGCCGGGACGCAGCCGGGAGCCGGGACGCAGCCGGGAGGAGGAAGCGCCCGGCCGGTGGTCGACCGGTTTCGACGTGTCCTTGCGATGCCCTTGTTACGGATTGTCTCCTTGTTACGGTTACGCTGCGGCCTGAGGGTGGCCGTCGCGGCCCGAGGGCTCACGACGGCCGGTGGCGGGGAGGTGCCAGGAGGATGATCCTCGCGATCGAAGGCGTTGACGGCGCGGGCAAGAACACGCTGACCGGGCGGCTGGTCGCCCGCCTCACCGCCGCCGGCCGCAGCGTCGCGACGCTCGCCTATCCCCGCTATGCGACCGAGCCCCTCGGCCCGGCGGTGCGTGGCCTGCTGGCCGGCGATCCGCGGCTTGCGCCGCTCGCGGCCTCCCCCCGGGCGAGCGCGATGATGTTCGCGCTCGACCGGGCCAACTCCCGTCCCGAACTCGACGCTCTCGTCCGTACGCACGATCTGATGATCATCGATCGTTACGTGGCGTCGAACGCGGCGTACGGCGCGGCGCGGCTGCCGGCCACCGAGCGGGAGAGCTTTCCCGCCTGGATCGCCGAGCTGGAACTCGGCGCGCTCGCGCTGCCGGTGCCCGATCTCCAGGTCCTGCTGCGGATCCCGGTGGGGACGGCGCGGGCGGGTACGCTCGCCCGCGCCGGGGCCGACCGGGGGCGGGCGCTGGACACCTTCGAATCCGACGACGGGCTGCAGGAGCGGTGCGCGCGGATGTACGAGGAGCTGGCGGCCCGGAGTTGGGTCTCCCCGTGGCTGGTGGTGGACCGGGAGACTGGTGTCGACACGATCTGCGAACACCTCGCCACCCGGTAGGGACGCTACGGACAGTGAGACCATCCCGGGTTTTCCGGGTTTTCCGGGTTATGCAGGTTATGCAGGTTATGCGTTAGGCCGAGGCCAGCGCCTTGGCTCGCCGGGTGGCACGTTCCGTGGTCCGCGCCAGCTTCGCTTCCTGCTGCGTCGCGAGGGCGTCGAGCCCGGTGACGAAGGCGGAGACCTCCTCGCGGGCCTTCTCAGCCTCGCCATTCAGGCCCTCCAGGTCGAAGAACCGCCAGTGACGCAGGACCGGCAACACCACGTCGTCGTGGTGGATGCGCAGGTTGTAGATGCCGGCCCGGGCGATCTGGATCGCCTTGCGGCCGAAGTCACGGATGCCGGTGCCGGGCATCTGGAAGTTGACGAGCTCGTCGCGGATGGCCACCACAGTACGCGAGGGGTCGAGCTCCAGCGCCCCCGCGATCACGTTCCGATAGAAGATCATGTGCAGGTTCTCGTCCGTCGCCACCCGCGTGAGCAGCTTCTCGGCGATCGGTTCCCCGCAGAAACGGCCGGTGTTGCGGTGGCTCACCCGGGTCGCCAGTTCCTGGAAGGAGACGTACACCGTTGCCTCCAGCGGGGACTTGTTCCGGCTGTCGTAGCCCTTGCCCATCTGGTACATGCGGTTGCGTTCGAGGGCGATCGGGTCCACCGCCCGGGTGACCAGGAGGTAGTCGCGCATTGCTATGGAGTGGCGCCCCTCTTCGGCGGTCCACCGGTGCACCCAGCTTCCCCAGGCGCCGTCCTGGCCGAACGCGTCCGCGATCTCTCGGTGGTAGCTGGGCAGGTTGTCCTCGGTCAGCAGGTTGACCTCGAACGCGATCTGCGCGATCTGCGAAAGCTTCGACTGCCCGGGCTCCCAGGGGAGGCTGTCGAAGTCGCGGCCCTCGCCCCAGGGTACGTACTCGTGCGGCATCCATTCGGCAGCGACGCCGAGATGCCGGTTCAGGTTGGCCTCGGCGACGGGCTCCAGATCGCGTATCAGGTCGATGTCCGTGAGTGATTTCATTGGGGAACTGTTCCAGAGGGATCATGTGTTAACCATGTCCCGCGGGTGTGGATTACCGAGCGTGGAACTGTTCCGCCGAGGCAGTCCCGCTGCGGGACCGGGCCTCCTCGCCAGGCCCGGCGAGGAGGCCCGGGCGGACAGTCCCGGCGCGCCCGGTCGGCATCCGGCTCACACCGAACTCTCATGATGCTCGGATGAACTCGATGCGGACGATGCCGGCATCGCCGTTCGCATCGCCGTCCACCCGCCGCATCGAGGTCGCGTCCAGGGAGCCGGACATGTCCACTGCCCCGCGTGTGCTGGTCGTCGACGATGAGCCGAACATCGTCGATCTGCTGCGGATGGCGTTACGTTTCCATGGTTTCGACGTCCTGACCGCGACCACCGGTCGGGCGGCGCTTGAGTTGGCCGTCGCGGCCCGGCCGGATCTGATGATCCTTGATGTGATGCTGCCCGACATCGACGGCTTCGAGATCTGCCGGAGGTTGCGCGCGGACGGGCACCCGGTACCCGTCGTCTACCTGAGCGCGCGCAACGCTCACCGGGACAAGATCGCCGGCCTCACCTACGGCGGCGACGACTACGTCACCAAGCCGTTTGCCGTCGACGAGCTCCTCGCCCGGGTCCGGGCCGTGCTGCGCCGGACGTCACCTCCGCCGGCCGAACCGGCACCCGCGCCGCCGTCCCCGCTGCGGTTCGCCGACGTGGAACTTGACCCGGACGCCCATCTCGTCCGCCGCGCCGGGGAGCCGATCGACCTGTCGCCGACGGAGTTCTCCCTGCTGCGGTACTTCCYGACCAACCCTAACCGGGTGCTGTCCAGGACCCAGATCCTCGACGCGGTGTGGAGCTACGACTACGGGGGCGAGTCGACCATCGTGGACCAGTACGTCAGCTACCTGCGGCGCAAGCTCGGCCGGCACGGCCCGTCCCTCATCCACACCCAGCGCGGTTTTGGCTACGTGCTGCGCCTTCCGGTGGCGGGGTCCAACCGGTGACGCTCCGCCTGAAGCTGATGTCCGGCCTGATCGCGCTGACCGCACTGGGACTGGTCATCGTGGGTGGGGCGAGCGTGTTCGCGCTGCGTGCCTACCTGGACGACCGGATCGACCARCAGCTCAYCCGCGCGCGGGTGCTGGGCGGCCTGCCGGCCGCTGTCTATCTGTCCCGGTGGGAGGCGCTGGGCCGGGCCGGGGTGGAGCGGGCCGTGGCGCCGACCGACTACCTGGTGGAGATCCGGCGGACGGACGGGACGGTGCTGCGCATCGCGGGTTCGGTGACTCCCACGCCGCCGGCCACGCCCCTGCTGGACGCCGCCGGGGACCGGGGTGCCACACCGTTCACCGTCATCGCCGACCGGGAGCGGTACCGAGCGGTCGTCCGGGACAGTCCGCGCGGGCCGCGGGTCCTCGTCGCGCTGCCGCTGAAGCCGGTCACGGAGACGGTCCACCGACTGGTGATGATCGAAGTTGCGGTGGGTCTCACGGTGCTTGCCGCGATCGCCGTGCTCGCCTGGGTGTGGCTGACCCGTGGCCTGCGCCCACTGCGTCAGATGATCTCCACCGCGTCGGCGATCGCCGGGGGGGATCTCGACCGGCGGGTGCCGGCGGGGTCGGCCCGTTCGGAGACCGGTCAGCTCGCCACGGCCCTCAACACGATGCTCGGCCAGATCCAGGCCGCGTTCGCCGCCCGGGTCACATCCCAGGAGCAGCTCCGCCGCTTCGCCGCCGACGCCTCCCACGAGCTGCGGACGCCGTTGACCTCGATCCGCGGCTACGCCGATCTGCTGCGCGGCGGAATGGTGACGGCGGTCGACGCGGATGACGCGCTACGCCGGGTCCAGGAGGAGGCCGCCCGAATGAGCACCCTTGTCGACGACCTGCTGTACCTGGCCCACCTCGACGAGCAGCGACCGATGCGGCGGGCCGGGATCGACCTCGCCGGGCTCGTCCGCGACGCCGTCGCCGACCTGCGGGTTGCGGCCCCCGAGCGCCCGGTGAGCGCCGAGCTCCCGGCGAGCTGCGTCGTCCTCGGCGACGAGAACGCGCTGCGCCAGCTCGCCGGCAACCTCCTGACCAACGCCCGCGTCCACACCCCGCCCGAGACGCCGATCGAGGTGTGGCTGCAGGCGCTGCCAGCGGACGCCGCGCCGACCGGCCCCGCCGGCCCCGGGACCCCCGGGGGCGCGGAGCTTCACGTCATCGACCACGGGCCGGGCATGCCACCGGAGGTCGCCGAGCACGTGTTCGACCGCTTCTACCGGGCCGCGGACAGCCGGGCCCGGGGGCATGGTGGCAACGGATTGGGGCTGTCCATCGTCGCGGCGACCGCCGCCGCCCACGGCGGCCGGGTCGAGGTGTCCAGTGCCGTCGGCGCCGGCACGGTCTTCCGGTTCCTGCTGCCCGCACCCGCCGGCTGACCGCCGAGCCGTCCGGCCGTCCTTCGGTGACGTCATCCTAGAAAGGCAGCCCCCAGCGCAGCCTGGAGGAAACCGATGAAGATCGGTATTAGGAACAATGATCCCGCGCGAACGATCAGAAGGATGGATGCAGGAAAGTTCGGCTCGCTCGCGATGGCGGCGCGTAGGGACAGTAGGGTCTGGACCCTCGACGCCAGAGAGTTCATGTCACCGCTGCCTTGTAGGGCCTCACGCTGAGCGGCTTCGAGTACCTCTCCGAACCTCCCTAGTGCATCGTCTTTTTGCCTCTTCGCCACGAAATAGATCCGGTGGGTCGGATAGAGGAAGCAGAGCAGGCTCCCGAAAACGAGCGGCGCGGCGACCAGTGCGGCCAGAATGCGTCCAATAATATTAATCTGCCCAGAGATGATGTAGACGCCGGGTAGAAACAAGCCACCGCTGCTGAACATAATTCCCGTCCGGTAGCTGTAGGTGGAGTAGGCATTGAGGAGGTGGCTCGCGTCTGGTCCAAAAGGATGCCATTGGATGGTGTCCTGGATGCCTATCCGGGCGACGATCAAAGACTTTGCGACGGCCCATATGCCAACACCGAAGGCGTACCCAAGTGTGGTGACCACAAAGAGGCCGGCGAAGAAATCGGAGGAGCCAATATTACCGCTACCTATCTGATCGCGAAAGAATCGGTTATTGAAGCAGTAGCCTAGGATGATGGCCGCCATCAGAAGCGATKCTATGAAGGGGTACTTTTTATCGATGGCCAGCACGGCTCGGGCCATGCGCTCGCGAATATCATTTGCGATGTTATTAGAGTTGTCGACCACGCACATCAGGCTCTCAAAGCCGRCCTCCCACAGCACGATCAAAGCAGGCGCGAGCATGATCCATGTGCCGGCTGACCACATCACCGGTGTGAGGTGGTGAGGAAGGTGGGTTCGGGCAGGGGAAAGCATCCAGACGACAAATATAATAGAGGGTCCTGCGCCGAATATCGCCATTGACAGCAGCGCCCTCGACGAGCGGTAGCCATCCGCGTTAAAAACTCTTGTGGCGACCGCATCCGTGATCCGACTATACGGACTTACGGAGGAAGTGGACGCTAGTGTTTGAGACTGATGGCGGGTAACGCTGTGCTGGCACCGGTTGTATAAACACGCACCGGTGGATCTTCTCGTTAGAACGGACATCATCTCCGTGTGCCGCGGATGAGGATTCGGGCCCCTGTGGACAGGTACATACGGCGTTCATCGAAGAGCATAAGAGATGCTGCGTCCATAACGTGGCTGTCTCGAGACGCTGCCCGGATAACCAKATTAGCCCATCTCCTRTRGCCCATGAGTATATTTGCCACTGTACAGCTGGCGAAGTGCAATCGAAAGCGCCGTCTAAATTTCTGCTCAAAGAGCTGAAGGCCACCGCTGAGCTCTGCGTGGCCCAGCCCATTCCAGCCTTCGAGGGCTGCGGCGAGCATCTCCGCCGCTACCATCGCGTAGACAATACCTTCGCCACTGAGCCTGGATGCACCGACGGGATTTCCGCACCATTCCAGTTGATCTGTAGCGATGGTTAACGTTCGGTAGTTGTCTGTGGGTGTGGCTGGTCGGCCGCTCACGGTTCGGCGGCTCGTCCGTGATCCCTGGTCGGGGTCGGGGTGGGTGGT
>NZ_MRUJ01000282.1:0-9805 GCF_002099325.1 Frankia sp. KB5
TGCCGGAGACCCCGCGCGGCGAACGGAACTGGGACTACCGATACAGCTGGATCCGCGATTCCACCTTCGCGCTGTGGGGCCTGTACACCCTCGGGCTGGACTACGAGGCCAACGATTTCTTCTCGTTCATCGCCGACGTCGCCGAGAACGATGACGACGACATCCAGGTGATGTACCGGGTGAGCGGCGAGCCGAAGATCGACGAGGAGGTCCTCGGTCACCTGTCCGGCTACGAGGGAGCCTACCCGGTACGGATCGGCAACGCAGCGGCACTGCAACGTCAACACGACGTCTGGGGTGTCGTTCTCGACTCCGTGTACCTGCACACCAAGTCCCGTGACTACCTCTCCGAACGGCTCTGGCCGGTGCTCGTGCGCCTCGTCGAGGCGGCGGCCACGCACTGGCGGGAGCCGGACCGCGGGATGTGGGAGGTGCGCGGGGCGCCGCAGCACTTCACCGTGTCCAAGATGATGTGCTGGGTTGCCCTGGACCGGGGTCGGCGGCTGGCGCAGATGCGGGGGGACGCCAAGACGGCGGCGCGCTGGCGGGCCGTGGCGGAGGAGATCCACGCCGAGGTGTGCGAGAAGGGTGTGGATCATCGCGGTGTGTTTACCCAGTACTACGGATCGAAGGCGCTCGACGCCTCACTGCTCCTGATTCCGCTGCTCGGGTTCCTGCCGGCGGCCGACGAACGCGTGAAGGCCACCGTGCTCGCGATCGCCGACGAGCTGACCGTTGACGGGCTGGTCCTGCGCTACCGCACGGAGGAGACCGACGACGGGGTCTCCGGCACCGAGGGCGCCTTCCTGATCTGCTCGTTCTGGCTGGTCTCCGCCCTGGTGGAGATCGGCGAGCTGAGCCGTGCCCGGCAGCTGTGTGAACGGCTGCTGAGCCTCGCCAGCCCGCTGGATCTCTATGCCGAGGAGATCGATCCGGTCAGTGGCCGCCATCTCGGAAACTTCCCCCAGGCGTTCACCCATCTGGCCCTGATCAACGCGGTGATGTACGTGATCAGGGCCGAGGACGCCGAGGCCTACGCCCGGCCGTCCCCCTCGACCTGATCGTGCAGGCCGGTCCCGGGACAGGTGGCCACGGCGATCAGGCGAACCCGAGCGGGTCGTGGCATTAACGTGGGAGCTGTGGCCAGCCTGGAGGTTGTGGACAAGCGGGTCGAGGTCGTCCTGCGCGGGCTTGAACGGATCGGCGCGGTGCGTGGGGACGTCTCCGTGCGGCTCGACGAGGTACTCGACGTACGCCTGGCGGCGGATGCGTTCGCGGAAGTGCACGGATGGCGGGCGCCCGGGACCGGACTGCCGCGCGTCATGGCCCTCGGGACCTGGCGGTCGCGGGGCGGCAAGGAGTTTGTCGCTGTCTACCGCGGCCGGCCCGCGGTCGTGGTGGAGGTCCGCCCGGGTGGCGAGTTCCGGCGCCTGATCGTCACAACCGGCGACGCCGAACGCGCCGTGGCGCGTCTGCGCAGGGCGGTCATCGCGCGCTGACGGTCCCGGATCCGGACCCGGCGTCAGGGCCGGCCGTCAGTCGGACCCGGACCCGGACCCAGCCCCGGACCCAAGGATCGCCTCGGCTTCCACTTCGACGACCCAACGCTCGTCGAGTAGTCCCGCAACGACGACCATCGTGGCGGCTGGGCGGATCGCGGCGAACAGCTCGCCGTGGACGGCGCCGACGGCCGGAGCGTGGGCGGGATCGGTGATGAACATCCGGGTACGGGTGACGTCACCGAGATCGGTGCCCGCCTCGCGCAGTGCGGTGCGGATGATCTCGAAGCACCGCCGGGTCTGCAGCTCAGCGTCCGGTGGAACCGTGTCGTCCGGCCACACCGGCCCAGTCCCACTGACGAACACGCGTTCGCCCACGCGGAGCGCCCGGGAGAACCCGATCGTGGCTTCGTAGGGTGAGGAGCCGGAAATCTTCTGACGTTCAGGATGCAACAGGATTCCCTGGGTAATCGGTGATCAAGGTGGAGGTATCCACACTTGTGGACAACGGTTGTGGATGAATAACACGGCTGGAAGCTCTGGTGGTTGYGCCGGGCGTGGCCATCAGGCGTCTGGCGTGCGGGCCGGCTATCGCCACTGGGTCGACACGGCCAGTCCGACGACGACAAAACCAAACCCGATAAGGATGTTCCAGCCGCCCAGCCCCTCCATCCCCAGGACGCCGCCGTTGGAGAAGTAGTAGACGAGCAGGTAGGCGATCCCGAGCAGGAAGAACGCGAGGATCAGACCGCCGAACCAGGGCGGGGACGGCGGCTTCCGCCTGCGTGCCGACGCGCCCGCGGTGGTGGTCGGGGTTGGCTTCTTGGGCTTGCGGCGTCGTGACTCGGGCACTGCGGAACTCCTCGATGGCCGTGCGTGGACGAGAGCGGCGACCGTCGTCGCCGTCCTCGTCCGGCCATCGGCGGTCTCGCGCTGGGTACCAGCGTAGACAGGGCGTCCGTGGAAACGCCGTTGCGTACCGGCCGGCGGGATTCACCTCCGGTCGGGGCCCGGGCGACGCCGACGTCGCGGCCGGTGCCGGGGCGATCAGACCCATGTGGCATCGAGAGCGCCATCGGCCGCGTAGCCTGCGCGGGAGGCGATACCTCCGACGCGGCGGACGGATCGCCCGGCCGGGCTGGTTGTGGCATGGTCGCGTGCCGCCCCCGGCGATTCATCGGCATGCATGGGTGAACCGTTCAGCGGGGCACCGAGGGAGATTGGGGACGACGGTGCACGGCGGGCTACGGCCCTGGCCCTGGCCGGGGGGCCGGTCGCGGCGGGTGATCTGGGCGGTGTCGCTGTTCTGGGCCGGCGTGCTGTCCGGCGTCGTGGTGCTGGACGGCGGCCCGTTCGATCGGGCCGGCCCGCGGGACACTGCCGCTTGGGCGGCCCAGGAGCGGGCGGGAGTCGCGCAGGTTGTAGACGAGGAGGCGGGCCGGGTGGCCGACCGCCGCGCCGGGCTGGACGCCGAGTCGCGGCGGCGCGCGACCACGGCGCAGGCCGTCCCGTCGGGGGCACCGGGCTTCGCGCTCGGGACCGATGCCGCCGCCCGGTCCCTGGTCGAGTCGCTGGCCGGTCCCGCGGGGTTGGCCCCGGTGCGCGGGCCGGCGCTGACCGTCGAGCTGGACGACGCCCCGCGGGAGGGCCGGGGTGGCCCGTACGCCCCCGGCGTGCCCGCCCCGAGGCCCGACGATCTCATCGTGCACCAGCAGGATGTCCAGGCGGTCGTGAACGCGCTGTGGGCCGGCGGCGCCGAGGCGATGAGCATCATGGACCGCCGGGTGACGGCACTGACGGCGGTCCGCTGCGTCGGGAACACTCTTCTGCTGCACGGCGAGGTCTTCTCCCCGCCGTTCCGGATCACGGCGATCGGGGAGGTCGCCGCGCTGCGCTCCAGCCTGCAGGCCAATCCGCAGGTCACGATCTACCGGCAGTACGTCGACGCCTACCGGCTGGGATACCGCGTCGAGGAGGCCGCCGACAGCCGGCTACCCGGCTACGACGGGCCGATCGACCCGTCCGGCATCGCCAGGCGCGGCTAGGAGAACGCCGCCGTCCGCAGGGTCTCGACCTCGGCGGACAGCCCCGGTGCGAGCCTGCGCGCCGCGCCGCCGTCGCCGCACTGGTCCAGCCAACGGGCGAGGATCAGGTGGCCGCCCTGGGTGAGGACGGACTCCGGGTGGAACTGCACGCCCTCGAGCGGGAGGCGTCGATGGCGCAGCGACATCACCACGCCGCTTTCGGTCCGGCCGGTCACCTCGATTTCCTCGGGAAGGGTGTCCTCCTCGACGGCCAGCGAGTGGTAGCGGGTCGCGACGAACGGCGACGGCAGGTCCGTGAGAACGCCGGTCCGGTCATGGCGGACGACCGAGGTCTTGCCATGCAGCAACTCCGGGGCGCGGTCGACGGTAGCGCCGAACGCGACCGCGATCGCCTGATGGCCCAGGCACACCCCGAGCAGCGGCATGCCGCCCGACGCGCAGGCTCGCACCATGGGAATGCTCACGCCGGCCGCCTCGGGCGTACCCGGTCCCGGGGAGAGCAGGACCCCGTCGACGCCGAGCGCGGCGAGGTCGGCCGGCGTCATCTCGTCGTTGCGGCGCACGATGCATTCGGTCTCGAGCTGGCCCAGGTACTGGACAAGGTTGAAGACGAACGAATCGTAGTTGTCGATCACCAGGATGCGCATCAGATCGTGACCTCCCGCGGCATCAGGCACCCTGCCGTGGGCGGCCGCAGTCCCATACTGCCTGAGCAGCCACGACCGCCTCCGTCGGCGCGACGACCTCAGGTGCCGCCACCGCCGGAACCGCCACCGCCGTTGCGGCCGCCCAGCAGCCCCCCCAGGCCGCCCGGCTTCGTCGTGGCCGGTGTCCCAGGGGTGGGATTACCCGTCGGGCTCGGCGAAGTGCTGGTCGGCTCCGTGGTCGGGGTGGGCCCGGTTGGCGTCTCGGTTGGAGTCGGCGGCGCGGTGGTCTGGATCTGCTGGGCGACGGACAGCGTGATGGTCGAACCCCGAGGGACGTTGCCGCCGGACGGGCTCTGGTCCACAACCGTCCCCGGCGCCACGTTGTTGTTCGCGACGGGCTGCTGGGCCGCCCTCAGCCCGTAGCGGCCGAGTTCGGCGGCGGCATTGTCGTACGTGCGGTTGCGCACGTCGGGAACGTTGACGTTCGGGCTGACCACGTTGAGCGTGACCGTGCTGCCGCGCTTGACGGCCGAACCCGCCTGCGGATCGGTGCTGTCCACCGTGCCGACCTTCTGGCTGGTCGGGTTGCCGTAGGCCATCGGGTTCGGGACCAGCCCCAACGCCCGCAGGGCCGCCTCGGCCTCGGCCTGGGTCTTCCCGATCAGGTCGGCGGGGATCTGGACGTCGTCGGCGGCCTTGCCGATCGACAGGGTGATCACCCCCTTGGCGGCGACCTCCTTGCCCTCGGCCGGGTCGACCGCCGTGACCCGACCGGCCAGGTCCGGTGAATCGACCAGCTTCGTGACCACCTCCCCCCCGAAGCCGGCGCTCTGCAGCCGGGCGCGGGCCTGCTGCTCGTTCTGCCCGACGAGGCCGGTCGGGACGAGGATCTTCTTCGTGGAGGCGGTGTTGTCACCGGTGCTGAGGAAGGTCGTGGCGAGCAGGACGACGGCGACGAAGACGATGACGATTCCGAGACCCGCGAGGATGTACTTCCACGCCTGGGAACGCTCCTGATTGGGAACGGCCCGCCGGTCGATGGCCCMGGTCACGTCGTAGCGGTCGAACGGACCGGTGCCGAACCGGCCGTCGTCGTAGGGGACGTCGCGGTAAGTGGTCTGGTCGTCGTTGCGGTAGTCGTCGTCGCGGTAGCGGTCCCGGGTGGGATAACCCGCTCGGTCACCGCGGCTGAGGATCGCCGTGCCGGGCGCGGCCGGGCCGAGGGTGGTGGCGGCCCCGCCCGCGCCACCACCTCCCATCATGGCGTGCACGCGCCGTCCGGCCAGCGCCCGTTCCAGATCGTCGCGCATCTCACCCRCAGTGCCGTAGCGGTCGTCGGCGTCCTTCTCCATCGCCTTGAGGACGATCGCGTCGGCCTCGGGGGAGATGTCGCGATCGTGAGCGGACGGCGGCAGCGGGTCCTCCCGCACGTGCTGGTAGGCCACGGCCACCGGGTTGTCCCCGCGGAACGGCGGCGACCCGGTGAGCAGTTCGTAGAGCAGCACCCCGGTGGTGTAGACGTCGCTGCGGGCGTCAACGCGGGCTCCTCGGGCCTGCTCCGGGGACAGGTACTGAGCGGTGCCGATCACCGCCGCCGTCGCGGTCATGGTCGAGGAGGTCGCGGTGGTGGCGCGGGCGATGYCAAAGTCCATGACCTTGACCGAGCCGTCCGGGCTGAGCATCACGTTCGCCGGCTTGATGTCGCGGTGGATGATCCCCATCCGGTGGCTGTAGTCCAGGGCGGCACAGACGTCGGAGGTGATCTCCATAGCGCGGCGTTCGGTGAACCGGCCCTCGGTCTGCAGCGCGTCGCGCAGGGTCCGTCCCTCGATGAACTCCATCACGATGTAGGGGATCTGCGCCCCGTTGATGAGGTCCTCGCCCGTGTCGTACACCGAGACGATCGCGGGGTGGTTCAGCGCGGCCGAGGACTGCGCCTCTCGGCGGAACCGGGCGAGAAAGGTGGGATCACGGGCGAGGTCCGGGCGCAGCGTCTTGACGGCGACCTCACGGCCGAGCCTGATGTCACGACCGCGGAAGACCTCCGCCATGCCGCCATAGCCGATGCCCTCGCCCAGCTCGTAACGCCCGYCGATGATCTGCGGCCCAGCCCCCGGGGCATACATCTCCGTCACGTCGGTCACGAATACTCCCCTGCCGTCGCCCCTCCCGCGCCGGAAATCGCCGACCCGGCGTTACCGCTGACGATTTCATCACCGATTGCGGTTGGGTAGACCACCCTCGGTGGTGTGGTCGCGGAGTTCGATGCGGAATTGCTGCCGGAGAACAACCTGTTGGTCGCGAATGCGACGATCACCACGGTGAGGATCAGCAGAATGATCAGAAGTGGCAGTGGCAGGGCGGGACGGGAGGCCGCCTTCGGCCGGTGCCGTCGAGCGGCTCGCCCCTCCCAGCCCGGCCGCAGATCATCCGGGCTGTCCGGGCCGGACGGACCTGGGGGGCCGCCGGGGGTACGGGCCCACGGCGGCGGACCCGGGTGGTAGGCGGTGCCGGGATCGCGGGGGCCGCCACGGTCCGACGTCCCGTAGGCCGAGCCGCCGTACGCCGACTCGGGGCCACCGTACGCCGTGTCGGGGCCGCCGAAGGGCGGGCTGTGCAGGGCCGTTGCAGGTACGTCGGGTCCGCCGAGCATGGCTTCCGGGCCATCGGGAACCGCCTGGGCGTTGTCCGGCGAAGCGCCGGTGCGCCCCGGTCCACTGGTGTGACCGGACGGTGGCGGTGCGGCCACCCAGGACGGTGGCCGGGTGCGCGAGGTGGATCGGGGCGGGCGAGCGGCGGCACCGGCGGGCGGGAGGACGGCGCCCGGCCCCGGATGGCGGGCGGTCGCGTCCGGTGCGCCGGGCCAGCGCGCCGGCTCCGGGCTCCACAGACTGCGCCGGATCCCGGCCGCCGAACGCGCGAATGCCCCCGCCGAACTGGGCCTGCGCGCGGGGTCCTTGGCCATCGCCGAGTCCACCAGGGCCCGTACCTGGTAGGGGATGTCGGTCGGCAGCGGGGGCGGGGTGTCCTGCTGGTGGGCCATCACGACCACGATGGGGTTGCGGTCGTCGAAGGGGCGGCGACCGGCGAGGCACTCGTACGCGACGACGCCGAGCGAGTAGACGTCGCTCGCCGGTGTCACCGGACGCCCGGACGCCTGCTCGGGGGACACGTAGTAGGCCGTCCCCATCATGATGCCGGTGGCGGTGAGCGGCGCGGCGTCGACCGCGCGGGYGATCCCGAAGTCGGTGACCYTCACCGCGCCGTCCGGGCGCAGCAGCAGGTTGCCGGGCTTGACGTCGCGATGGACCACGCCGAGGGCGTGCGCGGCCTGCAACGCGTCGGCCGCCTGCCCGAGGATGTCCAGCGTGCGTTCCGGGGACAACCGCTTCTCCCGGTGCAGCGCGGCGGAGAGGGGCTCCCCCTCCACCAGCTCCATGACCAGGTAGGCGGTCGGGTAGTCGTCGGCGGTCGCGACCTCGCCGTAGTCATAGACCGAGGCGACGCCCGGGTGTGACAGCCGGGCGGCATGGCGGGCCTCGCCGCGGAACCGCACCAGGAACGACTCGTCGCTGGCGTACTCCGGGCGCAGCAGTTTCACCGCGACGGGGCGGCCGAGGGTCAGGTCCAGGCCACGCCAGACCTCACCCATGCCGCCGGCGGCGATCCGCCCGTTCAGGCGGTACCGGTTGTCGAGGACGGTGTTCGGCGACGCGGCGCCGGCGAAGGGCTGCGACGGGGAGATGGGATTGCCCGGGGAGTTGTTCATGGCTTGTCCAATGCGGCCTGTATGACCTGTTTCGCGACGGGGGCGGCGACGGCACCACCGGTACCCAGCTCGCMGCCGCCGTCCTCGACGATGACGGCAACCGCGATCTTCGGAKCGTCCGCCRGGGCGAACCCCACGAACCAGGCGTGCGGCAGGCTGGTGCCGTGCTCGGCGGTCCCCGTCTTCCCGGCGACGGTGACGCCGCCGATCTGCGCCCGCCGACCGGTCCCCGACGTCACCACGCTTTCCATCATGGTCGTGAGCTGGGCGGCCACCTCGCTGCTCACCGGTTCACCGAGTTTCTTCGGCTCGGTTTTGCTGATCCTCTTGAGGTCCGGGCTGCGTAGTTCGGACACGATATAGGGCTTCATCTCCGTGCCGTCGTTGGCGATCGCCGCGACCACCTCCGCCATCTGTAGGGGCGTGACCCGGACGTCGTACTGGCCGATCRCCGACTGCGCGGTCTGCGCGGCGTCGAGCTTGGCGGGGAAGACGCTACGGGCCTGCTGCAAGGGGAAGTCGGGGAAGGTCGCGTTCAGGCCGAAGGCCTCGGCCTGCCGGCGCAGGGTGTCGGCACCGAGATCGATACCGAGCTGTGCGAACGCGGTGTTGCAGGAGATGGCGAGCGCGTGAATGAGGGTGTCGGTCTCGCCGTCGCCGCAGCGTTCGCCGCCGAAGTTCGGCAGCCGCACGGTGCTCAGTGGGAGCGGTAGCTCATCGGGTGCCGCGACACGAGTGTCCGGCGTCCTGCCTTGTGACAGCGCGGCGGCGGCGGTGATGAGCTTGAAGGTCGAACCGGGCGGATAGGTCTGCTGGGCTGCCCGGTTCAGCAGCGGTTGATCTGGATTGCCCGACAGCAGCCCATAGGCATTGGCCGCGGCCTTCTCATCATGGGCCGCCAGCGCGTTCGCGTCGTAGGAAGGGTTGGTGACCATCGCCAGGATCGCGCCGGTCGACGGCTCGATGGCGACCACCGCGCCCTTGCGGTTGCCGAGCGCCTCCGCCGCTGCCTTCTGGACGGCGGGGTTGATCGTGGTGACCACGGAACCGCCGCGCCGCTCCGCGCCAGTGAACAGGCCGGTCACCCGGCTTGCGAGCAGTCGGTCRTCGTCTCCGGACAGGAAGACGTCCTCGGACCGCTCCAGGCCGGCCGCCGTGAACAGCGTGTAGTAGCCGGTAACGTTGGAGTAGAGCTGCCCGGCCGGATACTGCCGCTGGTACTTGTACTGGTCGTTCGACGGCACCGAACGTGCGATCTCCACGTCACCGGCGACGATCGCGCCCCGCTGTCGTTCCAGGCGCTCGGTGATCTGACGCCCGTTCGTCGGCTGGGACTTGAGGCTGCCCGCCTCGCCCACCTGGAGCCAGTTCGCGTTCACCAGGAGCGCGGCGAAGAGGACCATGCAGGCGACGGCGACCTTGCGCACCGTGCGGTTCATGTCGTCTTCACCACCTGGGTGGGACTCTCTGCAACCGCGCCCGGGTCGAACAGGGGGGCATCCGGCACCGGTTCGGGTGCGCGGCGGGCGGCGTCGCTGACCCGCAGCAGCAACGCGATGATCGCGGCGTTGGCCACGATGGACGACCCGCCGTAGGAGACGAACGGCAGCGTGAGCCCGGTCAGCGGGATGAGCCGCATGACCCCGCCCACCTGCACGAACACCTGCAGCGCCAGGGTGAAGGACAGCCCGGCCGCCAGCAGTTTGCCGAACGGGTCCTTCGCGCCGAGGGCCGCGCGCATCCCGCGCAGCACGACCAGGGCGTACATCATCAGGATGGCCATGACGCCGGTGAGACCGAGCTCCTCACCGAGGCTCGCCATGATGAAGTCGGTGTTCGCGAACG
>NZ_MRUJ01000283.1:0-9565 GCF_002099325.1 Frankia sp. KB5
CGTGGTTTCCGGATCGAGCCCGGCGAGATCGAGGCCGTGCTGTCCGGGCATCCCGCCGTCGACCAGGTCGCCGTCGTGATGCGTGAGGACCAGCCCGGCCACCGGCACCTCGTGGCCTATCTCGTGCCACACCAGGAGATCGGCGCGGCGGAGATCCGCGCCTTCGTGGCCGGGCGGCTGCCCGAGTACATGGTCCCCGCGGTGGTGGTCGAGGTGGCGGAGCTGCCGCTGACCGCCAACGGCAAGCTGGACCGCGCGGCGTTGCCCGCCCCCGACTTCGGTGCTCTGGCGACCGGGCGGGGGCCGCGCACCGCGGTCGAGGAGCGGTTGTGCGCCCTGTTCGCCGAGGTCCTGGACCTGGCGCGGGTCGGGGCCGACGACGGCTTCTTCGACCTCGGCGGCGACTCGCTGCTGGCCATGCGGCTGATCGCTCGCATCCGGGAGGTGCTGGGCACCGAGTTGAACGTCCGCACGCTGTTCGCCGAGCCCACCCCGGCCGGTGTCGCGGCATCCCTGGAGACCCGCGGCGAGGACGACGACTTCGACGTCCTGCTGCCGATCCGCACCGAGGGGACCCGGCCCGCGCTGTTCTGCGTCCACCCGGTGGAGGGCATCAGTTGGCGCTACACGGGCCTGGCCGACCACCTGCCCGCTGACCTGCCCATCTACGGCCTCCAGGCACGAGGCCTGGCCCGGACCGAGCCGTTGCCGCGGACCGTGGCGGACATGGCGGCCGACTACTTCGAACGGATCCGATCCGTCCAGCCCACCGGCCCCTACCACCTGCTCGGCTGGTCGCTGGGCGGGGTGGTCGCCCATGCCCTCGCCACCCACATCCAGGCACGGGGCGAGCAGGTCGGCCTCCTGGCGATTCTCGACGGCTATCCCGCCTCCACCGCCGTACGGAGCCGGCCGGAGGACGGCCGGGAGGTCATGCCGAAGGTCCGCGGGAAGATGGACCAGCGGCTGGACCGGATGATCGAGCAGGTCGTCGGCCGTGGGGACGTCGGCCGCGGGGACGTCGACGGCGAGCGGCTGCGCAGGATCCGCTCGGTGCTCGACAACACCATGAGGCTGGGCGCGGAGTTCACTCCGGATGTCCTGCACGGCGACCTGCTGCTGTTCGTCGCGCTGCTTGACCGGTTGCCCTCCCAGCCCGCAGCCGAGGCGCCCACCCTGTGGCGGCCCTACGTCGACGGGCGGATCGACGGTCACGAAATCTCAGGAGCCCACCAGGAGCTCATGCAGGCAGAACATCTCGCGGAGATCGCACGGGTGATCACCGAGAAGCTGGCACGACACGAGAGGTGAGAAAGGTGCCGACGACAAGCATTCGACCGCTCCTCCGTAGCAAGCCGCGCATGTGGGGATGGACCTTCCGATGACCATCAGCCTCGACCGGCCGGAGCCCCCGGCCGCAGCGCTCCCGCACGTCCGGCCGATCGCCAGGATCGCGGGTGTCGGGACCGCCGTGACCGCCACGTCGTACACCCAGCGGGAGCTGCTCGACATCCTGGGCGTGACGGATCCCAGGGTCCGCTCGGTCTTCCTCAACAGCGCGATCGATCGGCGCCACCTCACCTTGCCCCCGGCCGACGCTGCCGGCCGCCGGGTCTGCGAGCCGCAGGGCGACCTGCTGGACAAGCACAAGCGGCTCGCAGTCGGCATGGGGATCGAGGCCCTCACCGCCTGTCTGAAGGACGCCGGCGCCGAGCTGGCCGACTTGGGCCATCTGTGCTGCGTGACCTCGACCGGATTCCTCGTCCCGGGGCTCAGCGCACTGATCATCCGCGAGCTGGGCATCGACCGGCACTGCAGCCGCAGCGACATCGTCGGCATGGGCTGCAACGCGGGCCTGAACGCGCTCAACGTGGTGGCCGGCTGGTCGGCGGCGCACCCGGGAGAGCTCTCCGTCGTGCTGTGCGTCGAGGCGTGCTCGGCGGCGTACGCGCTGGACTCCACGATGCGCACGGCCGTGGTCAACAGCTTGTTCGGCGACGGTGCCGCCGCGGTGGCCATGGTCGCCGGCACGCCAGGTCCGGGGGCGCGCATTCTGAAGTTCGCGAGCTGCGTCATCACCGACGCGATCGACGCCATGCGCTACGACTGGGACCGCGACCAGGGACGGTTCAGCTTCTTCCTCGACCCGCAGATCCCCTACGTGGTGGGCGCGCACGCCGAGCTGGTCGCCGACCGGCTGCTGGCGGGCACCGGCCTGCGGCGCAGCGACATCGCCTACTGGCTGGTGCACTCGGGCGGGAAGAAAGTCATCGACGCGGTCGTGGTCAATCTCGGGCTCACCCGCCACGACGTCCGGCACACCACCGGAGTCCTGCGTGACTACGGGAACGTGTCCAGCGGCTCCTTCCTGTTCTCCTATGAGCGGCTGTGCCAGGAGGGCGTTACCCGTCCCGGTGACCACGGGGTGCTGATGGCCATGGGGCCCGGCTCCACCATCGAGATGGCGTTGGTCCAATGGTGAGGGCGAAGGAGATCGTGCTGAGGATCGACGGCGCCCAGCCGTTGTCGGCCGAGTCGGTCCGCCGGGTCGCCGAGGTCTGCGACCGGGTGGAGGACTCCGGCGGGACCGCAGCCCTGGTCGCCCACGTGTCGGGCGCCCCGCGCGGCGGGGTGCCCGAGGACCTGACCGTCGGTCTCGTGACCAAGTGGGAGCGGGCACTGCGCCGGCTGGAGCGGCAGTCCGCGACGACGGTCGCCATCGCCTCGGGGGACTGCGGCGGGACGGCACTCGACGTACTCCTGGCCACCGACGTGCGCCTGGCCACCCCCGGCACTCGGCTGCTCGTCATGACCGACGGCGGGGCCACCTGGCCCGGGATGGCCCTCTACCGGCTCGTCCAGCAGGTAGGGACCGCCGCGGCTCGCCGGGCAGTGATGTTCGGCGCGCCGATCGACGCCGTCGAGGCGCTGCGGCTCGGGCTGCTCGACGAACTGTCCGACGATCCGGAGGGCGTGCCGGTGGAAGCCTTCCCCGGGCGGGAGCTGGCGATCAGACGGCAGCTGATGTTCGATGCGAGCACCACGAGCTTCGAGGAAGCGCTCGGTGCCCACCTGGCCGCCTACGACCGTGCGCTGCGCCGCGGGGCGGCATCATGACGGCCGGGGTCGCCGCCCCGCAGCGGGCGGAGAAGGCTCTGGCCGAGGCGGCCGAGCGCGCCGAGGAACGGCTCGCCGCGTTGCCCGAGCCCGCGGTGCGCTCACCCGAGCAGCGGGCCGAGGCCGCCGCCGTGGTGGACGGGATCCGCCTGCTGCGGGTCCGGTTCATGGACGCGCATGCCGACCAGGTGTACGACCGGCTCACGGCTGGCCGCACCATCAGGCTGCGGCTCGGTGAGCTGGTCGAGGCCGCCGCGACCGCGGTCCCCGGCCTGGTGCCCACCACCGGGCAACTCGCCGTGGAACGCGAGCGGCCGCAGAGAAACAAGGAAGGGCGCGAGATCGACCAGGGCATCTTCCTGCGGGCGGTGCTGCGCTCGCCGCTGTCCGGTCCGCACCTGCTCGACTCGATGCTGCACCCGACCCCGCGCGCGCTGGCGCTGCTGCCCGAGTTCCGCCGCACCGGTTCGCTGCGGCTGGAGACGGTACGCCTGGACCGGCGCGACGGGGTGGCCCACCTCACCATGTGCCGCGACGACTGCCTGAACGCCGAGGACGAGCAGCAGGTCGAGGACATGGAGACCGTCGTCGACCTGGCCCTGCTCGACCCGGCCGTCCGGGTGGGGCTGCTGCGCGGCGGGGAGATGAGCCATCCGCGCTACCGGGGCCGGCGGGTGTTCAGCGTGGGCATCAACCTCAAGCGCCTGCACGCCGGGGAGATCTCGCTGGTCGGGTTCCTGCTGCGTCGCGAGCTCGGCTACATCAGCAAGATCGTTAGAGGTCTGGTCGCCGGAGAGGGGGCGACCTGGCGCGGTGGCGTGATCGAGAAGCCGTGGGTGGCCGCCGTGGACACCTTTGCCATCGGCGGCGGGGCCCAGCTCCTGCTGGTGTTCGATCATGTCCTGGCCGCGGCCGACTCCTACTTCAGCCTTCCGGCCACGCGGGAGGGCATCATTCCCGGGGTCTCGGCGCTGCGGCTCAGCCGGTGCGCCGGGCCACGGCTGGCCCGCCAGGTCATCCTGGGCGGCCGCCGCATCTGGGCGACCGAGCCCGCGGCCCGGTGCGTGCTCGACGAGGTCGTCGAGCCGCACGAGCTGGACGCCGCCGTCGACCGGAGCGTGGCCCGGCTCGACGGGCCGGCGGTGGTCGCCAACCGGCGGATGCTGAACCTCGCCGAGGAACCTGTGGCGGAGTTCCGCCGCTTCGTGGCCGAGTTCGTGCTGCAGCAGGCGCTGCGGCTTCATGATCAGGATGTCATCGACAAGGTCGGCCGATTCGCCGGGAGCCTCGCATGAACGAGCCGCGGGTGCGCTATGCGAAGAAGGGCCACGTGGCCAGCATCATGATCGACCGGCCTGAGGTGTTCAACGCGCTGGACCAGCGGACTCACCAGGAGCTCGCCGCGATCTGGAACGACGTGGAGGCCGACGATGAGGTGTGGGTGGCGGTGCTGACCGGCGCGGGCGACCGGGCCTTCTCGGTCGGCCAGGACCTCAAGGAGCGGGCAGAGCTCACCGAGCGAGGCACGCCCGCCACCTCCCTCGGTAGCCGGGGTCAGCCCGGCTGGCCCCGGCTTACCGAGCGCTTCACCCTGTCCAAGCCGGTGATCGCGCGGGTCAACGGGTACGCGCTGGGTGGCGGGTTCGAGCTGGCCCTGGCCTGCGACCTCATCGTCGCCGCCGAGCACGCGGTCTTCGGGCTGCCGGAGGCGCGGCTCGGCCTGATCCCCGGGGCCGGCGGCGCGTTCCGGCTGGCCCGGCAGCTTCCGCTGAAGACCGCGATGGGGTATCTGCTCACCGGTCGCCGGATGACCGCCGCGACGGCACTGCGGTTCGGCCTGGTCAACGACGTGGTTTCCTACCCGGAGCTGGACGGCTGCGTCGCCGAGTGGACCGACGACATCATCAGAAGCGCCCCCCTCTCGGTTCGCGCCATCAAGGAAGTGGTGCTCAGATCTCTCGACATGCCGCTGCCGGAGGCATTCTCCGCCCGATACCACTGGGAAGAGCGGCGCCGGCACAGCCTGGACTCCGCGGAAGGGGTCCGAGCGTTCGTCGAGAAACGCGACCCAGAATGGGCTGGCCGCTGAGCCCGCGCCGTCCGCCGCCCACCGCTGGTGCGTCGTCCAGGAGAAAAGAATCCGTAATCGGGGGTGGGCGTCATTCCGGTTAACCAGCGGGCTGGGGTGGAAAGCGCGTCGAGGCGCAACGAACGGAGGGGCAAGAATGGACATTCATTCGATCGACCACATTGAGCTGTTCGTCGAGGACGCCGCGCAGGCTGCGGCCGAACTGTGCGATTCCTTCGGTTTCACCGTCACCGGCCGAGGCGGGCCGCGCACCGGGCTCAAGGGCTGCGAGTCGGTGCTGCTGCGGCAGTGCGACATCACTGTCGTCGTCACCGCCGCGACCAGCTCCGACCACCGCGCCGCCGAGTTCGTCCGTCGGCACGGCGACGGAGTGGCGGTCATCGGCTTCGCCGTCGACCAGGCGCAGGCCGCGTTCGCCGAGGCGGTGAATCGTGGAGCGGTGCCGGTCACGCCGCCCGAGACCCTGGGAACGCCGGGCGGCCGCGTGACCTTCGCGTCGGTGGCCGGGTTCGGCGACGTGGAGCACCGCTTCACCTCCCGGGAGGCGGTCGAGGGGCCCTTCTCGCCCGGCCTCATCGAGGAGACCGTCCCAGACCGCTCCAACGAAGGCCTGCTCAGGGCCATCGACCACGTCGCGGTCTGCCTGCCCGCCGGCGAACTGCACCCGACCGTACGCGCCTATCGGGACGTGTTCGGCTTCACCCGGACCTTCGAGGAGCGCATCGTGGTCGGCTCTCAGGCCATGGACTCCCAGGTGGTGCGCAGCCCGTCCGGCAAGGTCACCTTCACCATCATCGAACCGGACACCACCCGCGCCCCCGGCCAGATCGACGAGTTCGTCCGCTCGCACGGCGGGGCGGGAATCCAGCACATCGCGTTCCGCACCGACGACATCACGGCGGCGGTCCGGGACAGCGCGAAGCGCGGGGTGCGGTTCCTCACCACCCCGGCGAGCTACTACGAGGCGCTGCCGGCGCGGCTCGGCCCGGTCGGCGTCCCGGTGGAGACGCTGCGTGAGCTCAATATCCTGGCCGATCGCGACCACGGCGGCGTCATGCTGCAGATCTTCACCGCGTCCCGGCACCCCAGGCGGACCTTTTTCCACGAGCTGATCGACCGCCGCGGCGCCCACACGTTCGGCAGCAACAACATCAAGGCCCTGTACGAGGCCGTCGAACGCCAACGGGCCGCCGAGAGCGCCTGACCTCGGCCTTGGGGGAGTGAGCAGGTGGGAGCTGATCTCGTGCCCCGGCGCCTCATCGTCATCGGCGCCGGATTAATCGGCACCTCGATCGCCCTGGCCGTACGCGACCACGGCGCCGACGTGCTGCTGACCGACCGCGATCCGGCGGCGGCGCGGCTCGCCGCGGGCCTCGGCGCCGGGGTGGTGCTACCCGGTGGACCCGCCGCCTACCGGGGCGCTCCCGCCGACCTCGCGGTGCTGGCCGTACCGCCCGCCGCCGTGCCTGCCGCCCTGCGGGACGCGCAGAAGCACCAGGTGGCCCACGTGTACACCGACGTGGCCAGCGTCAAGCAGGCGCCGATCGCCGAGGCTGCCAAGCTGGGCTGCGACCTCACGGCCTTCGTCGGAGGCCACCCCCTGGGCGGCAGGGAATGGTCAGGGCCGCTGGCCGCCCGGGCCGGCCTGTTCCGCGGCCGGTCCTGGGTACTGTGCCCCACCGGCGAGTCCGGCGCGGCCGCCGCCGCCACGGTGACCGCGCTGGTGCGGGCCTGCGGCGCGCGGCCGGTCCTGATGGATCCCGCCGAGCACGACCGGGCGATGGCGGTGATCTCGCACGCCCCGCACGTGGTGGCCTCGGCGATGGCGGCCCGCTTCGTGGACACCCCGGAGACAATCATGAGGCTGACCGGGCAGGGTGCGCGCGACGTCACCCGGATCGCGGCGGGCGACCCTCGGCTGTGGCTCGGCATCATGTCGGCCAACGCCCATCCGATCGCCGACGTGCTCGACGAGGTGGCGCGGGATCTGGCACGTACGGCCTCGGCGCTGCGGTCCGAGGGGAACACCGCCGTCACCGATCTGCTGGTCCGCGGCCGGGTCGGGCACGGTCGCATCCCCGATCCACAGAAAGTGGAGGACAGCTGATGGAGACAACCCATTACCCGCGCAAGGAAGACCTGCGCAAGGAAGACCTGCACTCCAGCGTCGCCGATCCCGTCATGGACACGATGAACTTTCTCAACGAGGTCACCGTGCGTTTCCCCACGGCGATCTCGTTCGCTCCTGGACGGCCCTATGACGGCTTCTTCGACATCGAGCAGATCTTCACGCAGGTGCGGCGTTATCTCGATCACCTGGCCGAGCGGGGCGACTCGCCAGCTCAGATCCGCGACGCCCTGTTCCAGTACGGCCCGTCCGCCGGACAGATCCGGAAGCTGATCGCCGAATCACTCCGGGTGGACGAGGGCATCGACGTGCCGCCGGAGTCCATCGTGGTCACGGTCRGCTGCCAGGAGGCGATGTTCCTGGCGCTGCGGGCGCTCATGCGGRACCCGGGCGACGTGCTGGTCGTCTCCAGCCCGTGCTACGTGGGGATCACCGGCGCGGCCCGGCTGTTGGACATCGAGGTGACCCCGGTCGAGGAACGGGCGGACGGGCTGCACTGCGCCGATCTGGCGGCCGCGGTCGCGGCCGAGCGGGCGCGCGGGCGCCGGGTCAGGGCCGTCTACGTGGTCCCCGACCACTCCAACCCCTCCGGGGTGACCATGCCGCTGCCGGCCCGGCGGGCGCTGCTCGACCTGGCCGTACGCCTTGACCTGCTGATCCTTGAGGACAGCCCGTACCGGCTGGTCAGCCCGGGCCCGCAGGTGCCGACGCTGAAGTCGCTCGATCCGGCGCGCCGGGTGATCCACCTCGGCTCCTACTCCAAGACGGTCTTCCCGGGGGCCCGCGTCGGATTCGCGGTCGCCGACCAGGTGGTGCGGGACGCCTCCGGAGGGACCGGGCTGCTGGCCGACGACCTCGCCAAGATCAAGAGCATGGTCACGGTGAACACCTCGCCGCTCAGCCAGGCCGCCATCGCCGGGGCCCTGCTCGCCGCCGACGGCCGGATCTCCGAGCTGAACGGCGAGACCTCGGCCTACTACGGCGACACCATGCGCGCCATGCTGCAGTGCCTGGACAAGCACCTGCCGGCCGAGCGGCGGGCCGAGCGCGGGGTGAGCTGGAACTCACCCCGCGGCGGATTCTTCCTGACCATGCGGGTGCCGTTCCGTGCCGACAATGCCGCGCTGACCCGTTCGGCGCAGGACTTCGGGGTTATCTGGACGCCGATGTCCTACTTCTATCCGAAGGGCGGCGGCGACCACAGCATCCGGCTGTCCACCAGCTACCTGACCCGCTTCGACATCGAGGAGGGCATCGCGCGGCTGGTCGGCTTCGTGGAGTCGCAGGCCAACCCGCCGCGCTGAGTCGGTTACCGCACTGAGTCGGTTACCGCACCGAGCCGGTTACCGGGGTGAGCCGGTTACCGGGGGCCATGGGTCGGCTGGCCGGGTGAAGCCTATGAACGGGGCGTGCACGATGACGAGGCGTGTCGTTCGGTCATCGAATCTGAGTGGACATTTTCAGGGCCGGATGTCCAACTGCTGAATCGGACATCTGGCCGGGTACCGCCTTGCTCTGCCCGTCACGGGTCGGTTACCTTACAGTGGGATGAGTCGTTATCCCCAAATGGTCGCCGACGGAGAGAGGTAATGGTCATGACCAATCCCTTCGAGGACGAGTCCGCCAGCTATTTCGTGCTCGTCAACGACGAAGGCCAGTATTCGCTCTGGCCGGTCTTCGCCGAGGTTCCAGGAGGCTGGTCCATCGTCCACGGTGAGGACTCCAGAAAGGCGTGCCTGGACTTCATCGAGGAGAACTGGACGGACATGCGGCCCAAGAGCCTCATCGCGGAGATGGCGGAGTACGAGACCGCCGACTGAYGGCAGGTCTCGCCGCACCACTCGATACCGGACGGATGAGGCGGGGACGTCGATGCCTGGTACTGCGGACCTGACACTACCGGAGATGTTTCAGGCGCAGGTGGTCGCGCGGCCTGATGCGGTGGCGRTGGTCTGTGAGGATGTGCGGTTGACCTATGCGGAGTTGGATGCCGCGGTGAACCGGCTGGCTCGTCTGTTGGTGGGTTTGGGGGTGGGRCCGGAACGGATTGTGGCGGTGGCGTTGYCCCGGTCGGTGGAGATGGTGGTGGCGTTGCTGGCGGTGCTGAAGGCGGGGGCGGCTTATCTGCCGGTGGATCCGGAGTATCCGGCCGCCCGGCAGGCGTTTATGCTGGCCGATGCCGCTCCCGTGGTGACGTTGGGTACGGCGCGGACCGTGGGGGCGTTGCCTGA